>JAQGMX010000040.1 GCA_028292145.1 Variovorax sp. | reverse complement strand
CTGTCCGCGCTAAGCAGCAACGCGCCGTTGGTCATCGACTTCTCTTCGCACGTCGCATCGCGCCCGGTCGACTGGCGCCGTGTCGGCTTGGCTTTCGGCGGCGCACAGAAGAACCTCGGGCCGGCCGGGCTGACGATCGTGATCGTCCGGGACGACCTGCTGGACCGTGCGCTCAAGATCTGCCCGAGCGCGTTCAACTACAAGACGGTCGCCGACAACCAGTCGATGTACAACACGCCGCCGACCTGGGGCATTTACGTCGCCGGCCTCACCTTCGACTGGCTCCTGCAGCAGACCGAGGGCGAGCTCAGCGGCGTCGCTGCGATGGAGAAGCGGAACATCGCCAAAGCGAAGCTGCTCTACGGCTTCATCGATGGATCGGATTTCTACGAAAACCGTGTCGATGCCGACTGCCGCTCGCGCATGAACGTGCCGTTCTTCCTGAAGGATCAGGACCGCAACGATGCTTTCCTCGCCGGCGCCAAGGAAGCGGGCATGCTCCAGCTCAAAGGCCACAAATCGGTCGGTGGGATGCGCGCCAGCATCTACAACGCCATGCCGATCGACGGCGTTCAGGCGCTGGTGGACTACATGAGAGAATTCGAGCGATTACATGCCTAGCGGGATGGCCCGCGCCGGCTGACTGAGACAGACCGATGACAGAGCCAGCTCCCCACCTCCCCAGCACCCACGACGTCACCGACAAATCGGCCAGCCTGGCCGATTTGCGCGTCCAGATCGATTCGCTCGATCAGCAATTGCTCGACCTTCTCAACCGGCGAGCACACATCGCCGAGCTGGTCGGCGAGGTCAAGAAGCGGGAGGGCACGCCGTTCTTCCGCCCTGATCGCGTTGCGCAAGTCATCGAGAAGATGCAGAAAAGCAGCGGCGGTCCGCTCAAGGGCAACCATGTCGCTGCGATCTGGCGGGAAATCATGTCGGCCTGTCTGGCGCTCGAATCGCCGCAGCGCGTTGCGGTGCTCGGACCCGAAGGCACGTTCTGCGAGCAGGCTGCCGTCGAATATTTCGGCGGTGCGGCCGATCTGATCTATTGCGCCAGCTTCGACGAAGTCTTTCATGCGACCGCCGCTGGCAGCGCGCAGTACGGCGTCGTCGGCGTCGAGAACTCGACCGAAGGCGTGGTCACGCGTTCGCTCGACCTGTTCCTGCATTCGCCCACGCATGTCGTCGGCGAAGTCAGTCTGCTGGTGAGGCACCATCTGCTGCGCACGACCAATTCGCTCGGCGAGATCGAAGCGGTGCTTGCGCATCCGCAGGCGCTCGCGCAGTGCCAGACCTGGCTTTCCAAGCACCTGCCCAATGCGGAGCGTCGGGCCGTTTCGAGCAATGCCGAAGGCGCCCGTCTCGCTGCGACCAATCCGGCCTGGGCTGCGTTGGCCAGCGATCGCGCGGCCACCCGATTTGGTCTGCACATCGTGGCGCATGCCATCCAGGACGATTCGTACAACCGCACGCGCTTTGCCATCATCTGCCTGCCGCAGACGCTGGCGATGCCGCCGGTGTCGGGCCGGGACTGCACCAGCCTCGTCGTTTCGGTGCCGAACCAGCCGGGCGCCGTGCACGATCTGCTGATGCCGCTGAAGGCGAACAACGTCTCCATGACGCGCTTCGAATCCCGTCCGGCCCGCACCGGCCAGTGGGAGTATTACTTCTACATCGACCTGGACGGCCATCCTTCGCAACCGAACGTTGCCGCGGCGCTGGCCGAACTGCGGACGCTTTGCGCGTTCTACAAGGTGCTCGGCGCCTATCCCGTCACTTCCTGAATGCGGCCAGGTTCGATGTTCGAACAACTCGGCCTGATCGGCTGCGGCCTCATCGGCGGTTCCTTCGCACTGGCGCTCAAGCGCGCCGGATTGGTCAAGCGGGTGGTCGGTTACAGCAAATCGCCCTCCACCACCGAACTGGCCAGGCGGCTCGGCGTGATCGACATCGAAGCACCGTCCGCGCTTCTGGCGGTTTCCGGTGCCGATCTGGTTCTCGTCGCGGTGCCGGTCGCGGCATCCGAGGCGACTTTCAAGGCCATCCGCCATGGCCTGGCACCAGATGCGCTGGTGATGGATGTCGGCTCGACCAAAGGCGACGTCATCGAAGCCGCGCGCCTGGGTCTGCAGACGGAATTCGTCAAATTCGTGCCCGCGCATCCGATCGCAGGCAAGGAAGTGGCAGGCGTCGAGCACGCGGAGGCTTCGCTGTTCGACGGCAAGCTGGTCGTGCTCACGCCGGTCAAGGCCACCCGGCGCGCGAACGTGCACCGCGCCGCGCAGATCTGGTCGGCCGTCGGTGCCAACGTGGCGCAAATGACGCCGCAGTCGCACGATGCCGCATTCGCCGCCGTCAGCCACCTGCCGCACCTGATCGCTTTCGCATATATCAATGCGCTGGCCGCCCAACCCGACGGCGCGATGTTCATGCAGCTCGCAGGGCCAGGATTTCGTGACTTTTCACGCATCGCGGCCAGCGATCCGGCTGTTTGGCGCGACATCCTGCTCGGCAACCGTGAGCAGGTGCTGCTGCAGTCGCGCGCGTTCCGCGAAATGCTGGTCACCCTCGAGAATCAAATCGCCGCCGGCGACTCTGCTGCGCTCGACGAAGCCATCGCCGCCGCACGCGCAACACGCAGCCCGTGGCGCATCGACGCCGCAGCCGTCTCGCCGACCCTTTCTACCGCTGCCGCACCCGAGGCGGCCGATAGCTCTTCCCTCCCCGCCTCCGACGGCTGACGATGTACGCAACGCTTTTCCTCGATCTTCCTGCCCTCTCGTCCGCTTCCGGAACGGTCCGCCTGCCCGGCTCCAAAAGCATTTCGAATCGCGTCCTGCTGTTGGCTGCGCTCGCGAGCGGCGTCACGACCGTGCACGACCTGCTCGATTCCGACGACACGCGCGTGATGCTCGACGCCCTGCGCCTGCTGGGCTGCGGCGTCGAACAGTCCGGCGCGACTCTGCGTATCCACGGATTGGGCGGACGCCTCAAGACGGCTCAGGCCGACCTTTTCCTCGGCAACGCCGGCACCGCAATGCGGCCGCTGACCGCTGCGCTGTCGCTGCTGGGTGGCGACTTCGAACTCAGCGGCGTTCCGCGCATGCACGAGCGCCCGATCGGCGATCTGGTCGATGCGCTGACGCAGCTCGGCTGCCGCATCGATTACCTCGGCAACCCCGGCTATCCGCCGTTGCGCATCCATCCGGTCGATCCGGCGACGCTCGCGCTCGATGCGCCGATCCGCGTGCGCGGCGACGTTTCCAGCCAGTTCCTGACCGCGCTGCTGATGGCTTTGCCGCTGGTTTCGACGCGCGACATCGTGATCGACGTGGTCGGAGAGCTGATCTCCAAGCCGTACATCGAGATCACGCTCAACCTGCTCGCGCGCTTCGGCATCGACGTGCAGGGTGAAGGCTGGCAACGTTTCACCATTCCTGCTGGAAGCCAATATCGTTCGCCGGGCGACATCCACGTCGAGGCCGACGCCTCGTCCGCCAGCTATTTCATCGCGATGGGCGCCATCGCGTCGACCGGCCAGCCGTTGCGCATCGAAGGCGTCGGCGCCGATTCGATCCAGGGCGATATCCGTTTCGTCGACGCTGCGCGGCAGATGGGCGCGCAAATCGACAGCGGCGCCAACTGGCTGAAGGTCGCGCGCGGCGCTTGGCCGCTGCGGGCGATCGACGTCGACGCCAACCACATTCCCGATGCGGCCATGACGCTGGCGGTGATGGCGCTCTATGCCGACGGCCCGAGCACGCTGCGCAATATCGCGAGCTGGCGCGTGAAAGAAACCGACCGAATCGACGCCATGGCCGCCGAACTGCGAAAGCTCGGCGCAACGGTCGAAGACGGGCCCGACTTCCTGCGGGTTCATCCATTGCCGGCCGACGGCTGGCGCGCCGCGTCGATCAAGACCTACGACGATCACCGCGTCGCGATGTGCTTTTCCCTGGCGGCGTTCAATCCGGCCGGGGTGCCGGTGCGCATCCTCGATCCGCACTGCGTCGCCAAGACGTTCCCCGATTATTTCGAGGCGATGTTCGGCGTCGTCGAACCAGTCGTCGTGCCAGTGATCTGCATCGACGGCCCGACGGCATCAGGCAAGGGCACGCTCGCGGCCGAACTTGCGCGCCAGCTCGGCTACCACTATCTCGACTCGGGCTCGCTCTACCGCGTGACCGGCCTTGCCATGCGCCGCGCCGGCCTGGCGGCAGAACCGCAACACGAAGCGCGCATCGCCGAGATCGCCCATGCGCTGCCGCTGCAGTTCAGCGAAGGCAAGGTGCTACTCGCCGGCGAGGATGTCGGCGACGCGATCCGCACCGAAGCAGCCGGCATGGACGCGTCGCGCGTTTCGGCGCTGCCGGCAGTTCGAACGGCGCTTTTCGAGCTGCAAAAGCGATTTCAATGCCTGCCTGGCTTGGTCGCCGATGGCCGCGACATGGGCACCGTGATCTTTCCTGACGCCCCTTTGAAGATATTTCTGACCGCCAGCGCCGGGCACCGTGCCGAACGGCGGTATAAGCAATTGATTTCAAAGGGTATTTCGACTACAATCGATAGTCTTCGCGCCGACCTGGAAGCACGCGACGCACGGGACTCCTCCCGCAGCGTGGCGCCTCTTAAGCCGGCGACGGATGCCCGCCTCCTGGACAACTCCAATTTATCGATCGTGCAATCGGTCGATCAGGTACTGGACTGGTGGCGTGAAGTGCAACCCTTCAAGTCAACTTGACGGGTGTGCTGCCAACGGTCCGACAGGCTCCTCTCGCGCGACAGCGCATCGGTCTGCCGGTTTTTTCAAATCTGACCCGAGCGACAAGCTCAACCAACCGCCGTCTCCAGATCACAGCGCAGTCGCACGCAATTTCGCATTCGCGCCTGCCAACCCTGTCTGACGGAAGGAAAAATACATGTCTGAATCTTTTGCCGACCTATTCGAAGAATCGCTGAAGCGCTCTGAAATGCGCACCGGTGAAGTCATCACCGCTGAAGTCATTCGCGTTGAACACAACCACGTCGTCGTGAACGCCGGTCTCAAGTCCGAAGCGTACGTGCCGATCGAGGAGTTCAAGAACGACAAGGGCGAACTCGAAGTACAGGCCGGCGATTTCGTTTCCGTGGCTATCGGCTCGGTCGAAAACGGCTACGGCGACACCATCCTCTCGCGCGACACGGCCAAGCGTCTCGCTTCGTGGCTCGCACTCGAGAAGGCCCTGGAATCCGGCGACTTCGTCACCGGCACCACCAGCGGCAAGGTCAAGGGCGGCCTGACCGTTCTGGTCAACGGCATCCGCGCATTCCTGCCGGGTTCGCTGATCGACACGCGTCCGATCAAGGACCTGACCCCGTACGAAAACAAGACCCTCGAATTCAAGGTCATCAAGCTCGACCGCAAGCGCAACAACGTCGTGTTGTCGCGTCGTGCCGTGGTCGAAGCCAGCATGGGCGAAGAGCGCGCCAAGCTGATGGAAACCCTGAAGGAAGGCGCAGTCGTGCGCGGTGTGGTCAAGAACATCACCGAATACGGCGCATTCGTCGACCTCGGCGGTATCGATGGCCTGCTGCATATTACCGACATGGCCTGGCGCCGTGTTCGCCACCCGAGCGAAGTGGTGCAAGCCGGCCAGGAAATCACCGCCAAGATCCTCAAGTTCGATACCGAAAAGAACCGTGTCTCGCTGGGTCTCAAGCAGATGGGCGACGACCCGTGGATGGGCGTTTCGCGCCGTTATCCGCAGTCGACCCGCCTGTTCGGCAAGGTCACGAACATCGCCGACTACGGCGCGTTCGTCGAACTCGAACCCGGCATCGAAGGCTTGGTGCACGTCTCCGAAATGGACTGGACCAACAAGAACATCGCTCCGAACAAGATCGTCTCGCTCGGCGACGAAGTCGAAGTCATGGTCCTGGAAATCGACGAAGACAAGCGCCGCATCAGCCTGGGCATGAAGCAGTGCAAGGCCAACCCGTGGCAAGAGTTCGCTCAGAACACGAAGCGCGGCGACCGCGTCAAGGGTCCGATCAAGTCGATCACCGACTTCGGCGTGTTCGTGGGTCTGGCTGCCGGCATCGACGGACTGGTTCACCTGTCCGACCTCTCGTGGAACGAAACCGGCGAAGCAGCCGTTCGCAACTACAAGAAGGGCCAGGAAGTCGAGGCTCTGGTGCTTGCAGTCGACGTCGACCGCGAACGCATCAGTCTGGGCATCAAGCAGCTGGACAGCGATCCGTTCACCACGTTCACCACCGTGAACGACAAGGGCCAGATCGTGACCGGCAAGGTCAAGACCGTGGATGCCAAGGGCGCTGAAATCGACCTCGGCGAAGACATTCTCGGCTACCTGCGCGCCAGCGAAATCTCCCGCGACCGCGTGGAAGATGCACGCAACGTGCTCAAGGAAGGCGACGAAGTCACTGCCATCGTGCTGAACGTGGATCGCAAGACCCGCAACATCCAGCTGTCGATCAAGCAGAAGGACATGGTCGACGAGCAAGGCGCCATGGCCAACCTGAGCCAGCAGTCGTCGCGTGAAAACGCCGGCACGACCAGCCTGGGCGCCCTGCTGCGCGCCAAGCTGGACAACTCCGAGAAGTAAGGCTCGCCCCCAGGCTTGCGCACTTCGTGTCGCAGCGCCTACCCCCTGCCGGGGGCAACACCTGCGGCCGGGCTGAGCCCGATCCGCGGTGTTTTTGGAATAGAAAGGGTGCTTTTTTGGCGCCCTTTTTCTTTTGCATCGTTTGCGGTTTGGAACATGACACGCTCTGATCTCGTCGAAGAACTCGCAGCCCGTTTCGCGCAGCTCACGCATCGCGATGCCGAATACGCCGTGAAGACCATCCTGGACGCGATGAGCGATGCCATGGTGCGTGGGCACCGGATCGAGATTCGGGGGTTCGGCAGCTTTTCGGTGAATCGGCGGCCGCCGCGCATCGGGCGCAATCCGCGTTCGGGCGAGAGCGTGCAGATTCCTGAAAAGCGCGTACCGCACTTCAAACCTGGCAAGGCCCTGCGTGAAGCGGTCGATGCCCGGACAGCCGAGATGGACGACGCCAAGGGCGCAGGTACATCGGGCAAGGCGTGATCCTTGCAAAAGTAGAATCGTCCCGCCATTGGGGACGACCATGAAATATCTGCTGTGGCTGCTCAAGGCAGCCATTTTTTTTACGCTGTTTGCTTTCGCGCTAAACAACCAGCAAGACGCCACCGTCTACTTTTTCTTCGGCACCAACTGGCGCGCGCCGCTGGTGCTTGTCGTGCTTGCTGCATTTGCGGGCGGGGTGGTGGTTGGCGCGCTCGGAATGCTGCCGGGCTGGTGGAAGCATCGCAGCGCGGCGGCAGCGCAGTCGCCTTCGGCCCGCAACCGCACCGAAGCCGTGGTCGCAACCTCGGCGGCGTCTGCATCGGCATCGGCGACGGCCTTGAGCCCTGCGCCCACCGTAATCACCGACCTACCCGCCGTTCGCCAGCATGGACTCTGATTTCACCTGGCTCCTGTTCGCCCTGCCCGTCGCTTTCGTGCTCGGCTGGCTGGCATCACGCTTCGATCTGCGGCAACTCAAACTGGAAAATCGCCAGGCGCCGAAAGCCTACTTTCGCGGCCTCAACTTCCTGTTGAACGAGCAGCAGGATCAGGCCATCGATGCCTTCATCGAAGCGGTTCAGAACGACCCCGACACGCAAGAGCTGCACTTCGCGCTCGGCAACCTGTTCCGGCGTCGCGGCGAATACCAGCGCGCCGTACGGGTGCACGAGCATCTTCTGGGCCGCGGCGACCTGTCGCGCGCCGACCGCGAGCGGGCGCAACACGCGCTGGCGCAGGACTTTCTGCGCGCCGGCCTGCTCGACCGGGCCGAGGCCGCGCTACAGAAGCTTGAAGGCACGCGCTACGAAAACGAATCGCGGCTGTCGCTGCTCGCCATCTACGAACGTTCGCGCGAGTGGGCCCAGGCCTCGCTGGTGGCGCAGAAGCTCGACGCGTCCGATCAGGCCAGCTACATCACCCGGCGTGCGCATTACCTGTGCGAACAGGCGGCGGAACAGCTTGCCGCGGGCGACATCGCTGCAGCCGGCGCCTTGCTGGCGGATGCCGTTGCGCTCGCCCCGCAGGCGCCGCGTCCTGCAATCGACACGGCATCGCTGCAACTGCGCAACGGCGACGCCGGCGCCGCGCTCGACACGCTGATGGCCCTCGCAGAAATCGCGCCTCTGGCGCTGCCGCTGTATGCCGCGACGCTGCAGCAGGCGGGCGTCGCGGCGCATCGCACCGGCGAAGTGCTGGCGCTGCTGCAACGCCGGTATGCGGAGACGCCGTCGATCGACGTGCTCGAGGCCGTCATCGCGCTCGGTGGCACGACAGGCAGCGCTGCCGACGGCACTACAGCCACCGATGCGACACCGCGTGACGGCTACATCGCGCATCTCGCGCATCAGCCGTCGCTCGTGGCGGCGTCGCGCTGGCTTGCGGGAGAAACCTTCGCGCATGAACAATTTCATCCGCAAGTCCAGCGTGCGCTCGATCAGGCGACGCGCCCGTTGATGCGCTATCGCTGCGCGGCCTGCGGATTCGAGGCGCACCAGCACTTCTGGCATTGCCCGGGCTGCCAGGCCTGGGACAGTTATCCGCCACGACGGGTGGAAGAACTTTAAGGCACATACCAAAGTAGTACAGCCCATGTAAGGCTGATCGAAGCAACCGGGTAACCTGCGCGCGCGCCACGCGCAAGCGACCGGCGCATGTTGTTTCGTTCAATCAAAAAACTCAGGGAGAGTATTTACATGTTCAAGAAAATTCTGGCCGCGATGGCCATGCTGGCTGCGGTGACTGCCTTTGCAGCGGTCGATGTCAACAAGGGCACGGCTGCGGAGCTCGACGGACTCAAGGGCGTCGGGCCCAGTATGTCGAAGCACATCATCGAGGCGCGCGAGCAAGGCGCTTTCAAGAACTGGTCGGACTTCATGACCCGCGTAAAGGGCATCAAGGAGAAGAAGGCGGCGAAGCTGTCGTCCGAAGGCATGACCGTGAACGGTCAGGCTTTCGACGGCGCGACAGCCGTCAAGGCCGATTCGAAGATGCATGCGGTCAAGACCAAATAAGCGTTCGCAACGCATGACAAGCCGCCTTCGGGCGGCTTTTCTTTTTGCCTTTTCATCAGGGAAAAACCTGAAAGATGGCCCGATATTTGCACGCAAAGTGCGCACAACGTTTTCAACGTTCACAACGCATCGATCCCAGTCCCCATTCCCCCAGTCCTCTTCCGGAGAATTCATGAACTTCAAGTTCGCCCACGTCCTGCAAGCTTCTGCAACCGCTCTCGCCGTCCTCGTCTTCAGTGCCGGCGCCAATGCACAAGCCAAGTGGGATCTGCCGACCGCCTACCCGGCGACCAACTACCACACCGAAAACATCACGCAGTTCGCGAAAGATGTGGATGCGGCGACCGGCGGCAAGCTGAAGATCACCGTGCATGCCAACGCGTCGTTGTTCAAAGCGCCGGAAATCAAGCGTGCGGTGCAGAGCGGCCAGGCCCAGGCCGGCGAAATCCTGCTGGCGAACTACGCCAACGAAAACCCGATCTATGCGCTCGACGGCGTCCCGTTTCTCGCGACCACCTACCCGGAAGCGATGAAGCTTTACGCCGCCTCCAAGCCGGCCACCGAAAAGCTCCTGGCCGCGCAAGGCATCAAGGTGCTGTTCATGGTGCCGTGGGCGCCGCAGGGCATCTATTCGAAGAAGGAAATCAGCTCGGTCGCGGATCTGCGCGGCATCAAGTGGCGCGCGTACAGCCCGGCAACGGCCAAGATCGCCGAACTCGTCGGCGCGCAGCCGGTGCAGATCCAGCAGGCCGAATTGAGCGCCGCCATGGCGACGGGTGTCATCGAAAGCTACATGAGCTCCGGCTCGACGGGCTACGACACCAAGACCTACGAAAGCCTGAAGAACTTCTACGACACGCAGGCCTGGATTCCCAAGAACGCGATCCTGGTGAACGCCAAGTCCTTCGACGCGCTCGATGCGCCGACCAAGGCCGCCGTGCTCAAGGCCGCCGCCGATGCGGAAACGCGCGGCTGGAAGATCGCGGAGGAAAAGAACACCGACTACAAGCGTCTGCTGGCCGAGCGCGGCATGAAGATCCACAAGCCTTCGCCGAAGCTCGACGCCGACATGCGCCAGGTCGGCGGCATCATGCAGGCCGACTGGCTGAAGGCCGCCGGCCCGGACGGTGCCGCGATCGTCGAAGCCTACAAGAAGAAGTAAGACGTGCGCCGGTTTCTCGATCGTATGTACGACGGCGCAGGCGCGCTGGGCGCTTTCTGCATCTTTCTGATCTTCGTGCTGATGATCGTCGCTGGCGTTGGCCGGCAGATGAACTGGCACGTCAGCGGGCTCAACGACGTGGTGGCCTGGCTGTGCGCTGCGGCCGCTTTCATGGCGATGGCGCATGCATTCCGCCACGGCGACTTCGTTCGCGTCACGCTGCTGCTCGACGCCGTGCCGCTCAAGGTGCGGCGCGTGCTCGACGTGGTCTGCCTGCTGATCGCGTCGGTGTCGGTGGCCTACCTGACCTACGCCGCAACCAGCTTCACCTGGGAAAGCTACGAATTCGCCGAGATGGCGACCGGCCTGGTCGTGATCCCGATCTGGATTCCGCAGGCGACTTTCGTGGTCGGCTGCTGGCTGCTGCTGATCGCGATGGTCGACGAACTGGTGGGCGTGGTGCGAGGCGAAAAGCCGAGCTACCAGCGCGCCATCGAAGAGCGGCATGCCGCCGGCGACTTTTCCTCCGATGTCTGAACGTAGAACCTCATGATCGAAACTCTCCTGATGGGCGCTTTGCTGCTCGTCATCATGCTGGTGCTGCTGGCCGGCGGCGTGTGGATCGCGATGACGCTGGCGATCGTCGGCTGGGTCGGGCAGGCCTTCTTCACCAACACGCTGCCGGCGAAGAACCTGTTCTCCTCGTTCTGGGAAAGCAACGCGAGCTGGGAGCTGGCCGCGCTGCCGCTCTTCATCTGGATGGGCGAAATCCTGTTCCGCACCAAGCTCAGCGAAGAAATGTTCGAAGGCCTGCGTCCGTGGCTGAACCGCATTCCGGGTCGGCTGATGCACACGACGATCATCGGCTGCGGCGTGTTCGGCTCGGTCTCCGGTTCGTCGGCCGCGACCTGCGCCACGATCGCCAAGGTGGCGCTGCCCGAACTCAAGCGCCGCGGCTACGACGAGAAGCTGGCCATCGGGTCGCTGGCGACCGCCGGCACGCTGGGCATCCTGATTCCACCGTCGATCACGATGGTGGTGTACGCGGTGGCGGCCGACGCGTCGATCATCCGCATCTTCCTGGCCGGCTTCCTGCCGGGCCTGCTGCTGATGGTGCTGTTTTCCGGCTATATCGCCTGGTGGAGCCTGCGCAACCCCGACAAGGTGCCGCCGGCCGACCCGCCGACGACCTTCATGGAGAAGATGCGCCTGTCGGGCAACCTGATTCCGTGTGCGCTGCTGATCGTCTTCATCATCTGGGTACTGGTCGCGGGCTGGGCGACGGCCACCGAATGCGCTGCTTTCGGCGTGCTGGGGTCGCTGGCCATCGCAGCCTACGGCCGGAGTCTGACCTGGCAGAACTTCAAGGACGCGCTGATGGGCGCGACGCGCACCAGCTGCATGATCATGTTCATCCTGGCCGGCGCCGCCTTTCTGACCAAGACCATGGCCTTCACCGGCATTCCGCGCGAGTTGGCCGAATGGGTCGACAGCATGAACCTGTCGCCGTACACGCTGATCGGCGCGCTGGTCGTGGTGTATCTGGTTCTGGGCACCGCGCTCGACGGCATCTCGATGATCGTGCTGACCAGCGCAGTGGTGCTGCCGATGATCCAGAAGGCCGGCTTTGACCTGGTCTGGTTCGGCATCTTCATCGTGCTGCTGGTGGAAATCGCCGAGGTGACGCCGCCGGTGGGCTTCAACCTGTTCGTGCTGCAGAACATGACCGGGAAAGACAGCAACGTGATCGCGATGGCGGCGATTCCGTTCTTCTTCTGCCTGGTCGTCTGCATCGCGCTGATCACGATCTTCCCGAGCATCGTGACGATCCTGCCCGACCTCTTCATGGGTGCCGAGAAATAGCGCGACACTCGCGGTCGAGATAATGGCGCCATGCTTTTGAACGCCGTCGCCATCTGTCTTGCCGCCTGCGTCGGCGCCCTGCTCCGCTGGGGCGTGTCGATGTGGCTGAACCCGGGGGCGTTGATTCCATGGGGAACGCTGGCGGTGAATCTGGTCGGCGGCTACCTGATCGGCATTTCGATCGGCATCCTCACCGCCATGCCGGATATCAATCCGGCATGGCGACTGATGATCGTTACCGGCTTTCTCGG
>JAQGMX010000540.1 GCA_028292145.1 Variovorax sp. | reverse complement strand
ACGATGGCGACAGCCTGGTCGTAATGGTCGACCTGCGGGCCGGCCAACAGCTTGGCGGTGATCTGCTTCGCCTTGCCGACCTTGCCGGCGTTTTCATAGGTAACGACGGAGATCACGCCCGGTGCGGCCAGTGCGGCACGCGTGTCGATGCTGTTGATGCGGCCCTTGGAGATCGCAGCGCCGAGGATCACGCCGTAGGCCTGGTTCGCAACGACGTTGTGCCGCTCGTAGGCATAGGGCGCGGTACCGGTGGTCTTCATCGGACCGTCGATGCGGTCGTGCGGACGACCCACGACCTCCATTCGGTCGATGGGGTTCTGAGTAGCTGGTTTGTCGAACTTCATGGCATCAACCTCGAGCTTCCTGGATGACCGATGCGAGCGTTCGCTCGACCAGCGTCTGTTTGAAGGCGTTGTGTTCGCTGGTGCGCGCACCGGCGAGCGTCGCCTCTGCAATGTTCTTTGCGCCGGACTGCTTCTCTGCAGCTTCGACGCGCCACGGCTTCGGTGCGAGGCCGCCATAAGCGAAGCGGCCACGACCGTCCGGCTGAACGACGGCAGCGATGGAAATCAGCGCGAAAGCGTAGGACGCACGGTCGCGCACCTTGCGGTAGATGTGCTTGCCGCCAATGGCAGGCGGCAGCGTGACGGCGGTGATGATTTCATCGCGCGCCAATGCCGTTTCGATCTGCGGCGTGTTGCCCGGCGGACGATGGAAGTCGGCGATCGGGATGGTGCGCTGCGTACCGTCCGCGCGAACCGTCTCGACGGTCGCGTCGAGCACGCGCATGGCCACGGCCATGTCGCTCGGATGCGTCGCGATGCACTGGTCGCTCGTCGCCATGATGGCCAGGTTGCGATCGAATCCGCCGATGGCCGCGCAGCCCGCGCCAGGCTGGCGCTTGTTGCAGGGCTTGGTGGTGTCGTAGAAATACGGGCAGCGCGTACGCTGCAGCAGGTTGCCAGCGGTGGTCGCCTTGTTGCGCAGCTGGCCGGACGCGCCGGACACCAGCGCGCGGCTCAGCACGGCATAGTCGCTGCGCACGCGGGCATGGGCCGCGAGGTCGGTGTTGCGCACCAGCGCGCCGATGCGAAGACCGCCGTTGGCCGTGTCTTCCATGCGGTCGAGTTGCAGACGGTTGATGTCGACCAGATGGGTCGGCGTCTCGATCTGCAACTTCATCAGGTCGAGCAGGTTGGTGCCACCGGCGATGAGCTTGGCGCCGGGCGTATTGGCCAGTGCGGCCGCGGCTGCGGCGGGCGACGTGGCGCGCTCGTAGGTGAACGTCTTCATGCTTTCACCCCCGCGCCTTCGGACACTTCGGTGATCGCATCGAGCATGTTGGCGTAGGCGCCGCAGCGGCAGATGTTGCCGCTCATCCGCTCGCGGATTTCATCGGGCGTCGCCTTCTGGATCGCGGTGATGTCGATGCTGACGTGGCTGGGCACGCCGGCCTTGATCTCCTGCAGCGTGGCGACTGCGGAGCAGATCTGGCCCGGTGTGCAGTAGCCGCACTGGTAACCGTCGTGCTTCACGAACGCCGCCTGCATCGGATGCAGATTGCCCGGCTGGCCCAGCCCTTCGATGGTGGTGATCTCGTCACCCTGGTGCATCGCGGCAAGCGTCAGGCAGCTGTTGATGCGCTTGCCGTTGACCATGACGGTACAGGCGCCGCACTGGCCGTGGTCGCAACCCTTCTTGGTGCCGGTCAGCTGCACATGCTCGCGCAACGCGTCGAGGAGCGTCGTGCGGGTGTCGAGGTTGAGGCTGTGACTGCGGCCGTTGATCTTGAGATCGACGGCAATCATCGGAACGCCGGAAGGGGTGGTGGTGGTCGCACCCGCGGATGCTATGGCAGGTGTAGGTGCGGACATTTGAGGTTGGGCTTGGGCAGCATTGACCATGGCGCCGGCGGCGGTGCCTATACCGCCGGCAAGGACGATTCGCCGTGTCACATGCGTGGCACTGCTGGGTTGTTCTTTCATCGTGGGCTCCTGAGTGGGGTCATCGGGGTCAAGGATGGGTCGCCTGGGTTGGCAAAAGGTCGCCCATCCTGGGAATCTGTCGGCCCCGCTGCGCCTTGCTGGACAGTCTTCGGGCCGCCCGGAGAACATTTGGAATTCCCCGAACTGCCCGTAATTTAGAAGTCAGGTGCCGTTCGCCCTGTAGGACGCCGTCCCCGACAACCCGACGACTTGCGCGTTCGCTATGGCATAGGCGCTGTTGATCAGCCCCACGTGCGAGAAAGCCTGCGGAAAGTTCCCCAGTTGACGCTTCGCGACCGGGTCGTATTCTTCGGCCAGCAGCCCCAGGTCGTTCCCGAGCGAAAGCAGATGCTCGAACAATTCAACGGCTTCCCGATGACGGCCCATCGCGACATAGGTATCCACCAGCCAGAAGGTGCATGCGAGAAACGCACCTTCGTCGCCTTCGAGCCGGTCGAGCCCGCCTTCGGTGCGGTAGCGCAGCAGCAGGCCGTCGCGCATCAGGTCGCGCTCGAT
>JAQGMX010000478.1 GCA_028292145.1 Variovorax sp. | reverse complement strand
AACCGACCGCGCACAAAAAAGCCCCGGCTGGCGGGGCTTCATTGAGCTTTTTTAACGTACCGTGAAGTACGTCGGGAAAGCCAATCCTGGAGGAGAGGGAGGGATTCGAACCCTCGGTACGTTTCCGTACGCCTGATTTCGAGTCAGGTACATTCGACCACTCTGCCACCTCTCCGGTGTCTGTCGAGCCTCAGATTATAGCAGCAACATCAGGCACGCAAAATTTCGACACCGCCGATGTAAGGCCGCAGAGCCGCAGGAATGCGGATCGATCCATCCTCGTTCTGGTGGTTCTCCAGCACCGCCACCAACGCGCGGCCGACGGCCAGGCCGGAACCGTTCAGCGTGTGAACCAGCTCGTTCTTGCCCTGCGCGTTCTTGAACCGCGCCTGCAGCCGACGCGCCTGGAAAGCCTCGCAGTTGGATACCGAACTGATCTCGCGGTACGTGTCCTGCGCCGGCAGCCAGACTTCGAGGTCGTAGGTCTTGGTCGAACCGAAACCCATGTCGCCGGTACACAGCAGCACCACGCGATACGGCAGCTCCAGCGCCCGCAGCACGGCCTCGGCATGGCCGGTCATGTCTTCGAGCGCTTCATAGCTGCGGTCCGGATGGGTGATCTGCACCATCTCGACCTTGTCGAACTGATGCTGGCGGATCATGCCGCGCGTGTCGCGGCCGGCGCTGCCGGCTTCGGAACGGAAGCACGGCGTGTGGGCCGTCAGCCTGATCGGCAGCGTCGACTCGGGCACGACCTCGTCGCGCACGAAATTGGTCAGCGGTACTTCGCTGGTCGGGATCAGGTACAACGCCGCGTTGTCGGGCGCAGGCTCGCCATCCTGGCCGCCCTTCTTCGCCGCGAACAGGTCGCCTTCGAACTTCGGCAATTGGCCGGTGCCGCGCAACGATTCTGTGTTGACGATGTAGGGCACATAGCACTCGGTGTAACCATGACGCTCGGTCTGCAGATCGATCATGAACTGCGCCAATGCGCGATGAAGCCGTGCGATCGGTCCTTTCATGAAGCTGAAGCGCGAGCCGGCGATCTTGGCGCCCATCTCGAAATCGAGTCCGAGCGGCATGCCGAGATCGACGTGGTCGCGCGGCGCAAAGCCCAGCGCCGTCGCCGATGCGCCGGTGCCGCCGCTCGGGCTCCAGCGTCGCACTTCGACGTTGCCGCTCTCGTCCTCGCCGACCGGCACGCTGGCATGCGGCAGGTTGGGCACGGCCAGCAGCAGCGCGTGGATTTCGGGCTGGATGGCTTCGAGGCGCGCGCTCTGCGATTCCTGCTCGGTCTTGAGCGCGGTGACTTCGGCCATCAGCGCCTGCACTTCTGAGGCAGCCGCTTCGCCCTTGGCCTTGAGCGGGCCGATCTGCTTGTTCAGCGTGTTGCGGCGCGCCTGCAGTTCTTCGGTGCGCGTTTGCAGCGTCTTGCGTTCGGCCTCGAGCGCCATGAAGGAATGGACGTTGAGGAAAGTCTGGTTTTTCTTGCGCGTTTCGAGGCGGGCCACGGCCGAAGCCAGGTCCTTGCGCAGCAGGGTGATATCGAGCATCGGCGGATTTTATGGCCCCGCCGATGCCGTTTCAGCCGAGCGTGGACGGATCCACGTTGGCGCCGCAGACGATCAGGCACACCTTCTCGCCGGCGCGTGGCACGTAAGCGCCGGTCTGCAAAGCGGCCAGCGGCAATGCGGCAGCGGGCTCGACGGCCAACTTCATCTCCCGCCAGAGCCACGATTGCGCGGCCTTGATGGCGTCGTCCGACAACAACTTCGCGTTGTGCACGTGCTTCTGCGCGATGTCCCAGGCAATTGCACCGATGCGCTTGGCGCCGAGCGAATCCGCCGCGACGCCGCCGACATCCACGTCGACCGGTTCGCCGGCTTCGCGTGCGCGAAACAGCGTCGGCGCGCGCTCGGGCTCCAGCGCGATCACGCGACTCCGGCCGGCGAACCAACTCGCCAGTCCGCCGATCAGGCCACCTCCGCCGACGCTGACCAGAACACTGTCGGGCAGCCCGCCCTGCGCCTCGATTTCGCGGCCCAGCGTGCCGGCTCCCGCGACGACTTCGGGCTGGTCATAGGCGTGCGTGAGCAGCGCGCCGCTCGCCTGCTGACGCGCCAGGCAAGCCGCCAGCGCATCTGCATAGACGTCGCCGACGACCGTCACTTCCGCGCCCAGCGCACGCAATCTGGCACGCTTGGCTTCAGGCGAGACACCCGGCAAAAACACCTCGCAGCGCACCCCGAGCGCACGCGCGGCCGCCGCAGTCGCAATGCCAGCGTTCCCGCCGGACGCGACGACCACGCCGCTCGCAGGAATGTCGTTGGCCAGCAGACGATTCATCATCCCGCGCGCCTTGAAGCTGCCGCTGACCTGCAGGTGCTCCAGCTTCAGCCAGATTTCGACCCCCGAAGCCGCCAGCAAGGCCGGCAAGCCGAACGTGTCCGGAGACAGCTTCCAGAGCGGCGTTTCGCGCAGATAGGCGCCGCGCTGCGCTTCCAGTCGCCGGGCAGCGCGCTCGATTTCGGCGTGCCAGTCGAAGTCGGTCACGAAATGTGGCTCGGCGGCGGCGCGTGGTCCAGGCGCAGACCCTTCGGCAGCGGGAACTTGATCGTCTCCTCGATGCCGTCCATCTTGCGCACCGACACCGCACCCAGCGCGCGCACGCGGTCGATCACCTCCTGAACCAGCACTTCTGGTGCCGACGCACCGGCAGTCAGGCCGACGCGCGATTTGCCTTCGAACCATGCCGGCTGCAGTTCGTCGGCCGAGTCGACCATGTAGCTCTCGGTGCCCAGGCGCTGCGCCAGTTCGCGCAGCCGGTTGCTGTTGGAACTCGTCGGGCTGCCGACGACGATCAGGATGTCGACCTGCGGGCTCATGATCTTGACCGCGTCCTGGCGGTTCTGCGTGGCGTAGCAGATGTCCTGCTGTTTCGGCTCGCGCACTTTGGGAAAGCGCGCGCGAACGGCGGCGGCGATCTCCGCTGCGTCGTCGACCGACAGCGTCGTTTGCGTCACGACGGCCAGCTTGTCGCTTTGGCCCGGTTGCACGCGCGCGACATCCGCCACGTCTTCGACCAGATGGATGCCGCTGGAGAGCTGGCCCATCGTGCCTTCGACTTCCGGATGGCCCTTGTGGCCGATCATGATGAATTCGTAGCCCTCCTTGGCCAGCTTGGCGACCTCGACGTGGACAATGGTCACCAGCGGGCAGGTGGCATCAAAGACGTCGAAACCGCGCGCGCGCGCTTCTTCCTGCACCGCCTTGCTCACGCCGTGCGCGCTGAAGATCAGCGTCGAACCGGGCGGCACGTCGGCCAGGTC
>JAQGMX010000466.1 GCA_028292145.1 Variovorax sp. | reverse complement strand
ACATCTCGTTGCTCGGGCTGGCAAGAGTGACGGCGAAGATGGGCGTCGTCGAGCCGCCTTCGATCGCGATCGGCCGCAAGGGCATCACGGCGTACAGCGCGCAGGTCCGTACGTTCATCCATGTGCGCAGCGATGACGCGCTGATCGGCGGGTTGCTGGCGCCGTTGATCAAACTGAACCTGCCGATCGTGCTCGACGTGATTTCGGCACAGGCGAAGCTCGAGGATCTCTGCACGCCCGCGCTCGCGACTGCAGCCAACGAACAGCGCGCCGTGATTTCGGCCACCGGCGCGCTGGCGAAGTCGTGTATCGGGCGCATCGCCAATGCATCCGGCACGCAGGATTGCGCACTGGCGGCCACCGCGCCGGCGTACAAGGCCTGCTTCGATCAGCTGCTGTTCTCCAAGCGGCAGTTGTGCGACGACAGCCTGTTCGACATGGAACTGATCAACGTGCTCGGCCTGCTGAAGACGACCAACCGTCTGCGCATCGCCGCACTGCCGCTCGACGCACCGAATCGCGTCACGCTGAAGCAAGGCGAAACCGGAACGCTGGGCAACAGCCTGGCCGTCGGCAGCACGGTGTCGAATCTGGTGTCGCAGGCGACGACATTGTTGTTCACCAACACGGCGTCGAGCGGCACGCCGAGCGGCGCCAATCTCACGGACGTCGCCAACCAGATCTGGAACGACAGCGGGAAATCGGTGGCGAGCGGCGGCGCAGGCTGCACGGCCGACACGACCGCCTGTCGGGCGCTGCGTCTGGCGAACGCGAAGCAGCGAATCGAAGCCAACGCCGCGCAAAGCGGCCTGCTCAGCGGCGTCGTCAGCGGCATCGGCGATCTGCTGGGCGCAGTTGGCGGATTGGCTACCGGCGACTCCTGCAGCTACACCGGCCTTCTCGGCACGACGTCGAACGCAGGTTGCGTCACGTTGCTGAAGACCGCGCTGACCAAGGCCAGCAGCACCAGCAGCGGCAGCACCGCCTCCAACAGCCTCGCGGTGCTGACAGGCATGCTGAAACCGGTGCTGAACGCCGTCGGCGCCAACGTGCTGACGCCGCTGCTGCAGAACGTGCTCGGCATCCACCTGGGCCAGGTGGATGTCAAGGTCGAATCGCTGCAGTGCGGCAATTCGAAGCTGGTCTACTGACCTGACCGCTCAGGTACCGATCAGTCCGCCGTCGTTGCGGGTGATCACGATCGTGGCCGAGCGCGGGCGGGCATTGCCGCCTTCGGGCCAATGGCTGCCGAACTGGGCCGGCGTGCCGATGCTGGCGTTCGGCGTGGTTTCGCCCGGATGCTGGATGTTCACGAACAACGCGCGGCCGTCGCCGGATTCGGCGATGCCGGTGATTTCGCAGTCCTTCGGCCCGACCAGGAAACGACGCAACCCGTCGTTGCCCGGCGCCTTGCCGACGAATGTGGCCTGCGTGGCGGTCGTGGCACCGCTGGTGTTGGTGATCGTCTTCGCCGCGCCGTCGCCGACCTTGCCGGGAACGGCGGCCAGCAGCATGCAGTTGGTGACGTCGGTGTAGGCACCGTCGTCGGTTTCCAGCCACAGCAGGCCGGGGTTGGCCTGGCTGAACCACATGCCGTCGGGGCTGGAGAAGTCGTTGTCGGCGCTGAGCTGCGACAGGTTGACGTCGGCCGAAGCGGTCGAGCGTGCGCCGAACAGGTAGACGTCCCACTTAAACGTCAGCGCCGCCGGATTGGCGCCGTCGTCCGAGAAACGAACGATGTGGCCGTTCGGATTGCCGGTCTGCGCGCTGGCAGCGATGCCCTTCGGGTCGTTGTAGAAGCGCGGATTGGCCGCATCGGTCGCAGTGATCGGGCGCGACGCCGCGTTGGTGTTGGTCAGCGTGACGTACACCTCGCCGGTCGTCGGATTGACGGCCGTCCACTCGGGGCGGTCCATCTTCGTGGCGCCGGCCACGTCGGCTGCGAGGCGCGCGTTGACGACGACATCGGCAGCGTCCGCAAAAGCGTAGCTGGCGTTGGTCGACGTGATGCCGTTGACGCCGAGCTTCAGTTCGAGCCAGACACCGGTGCCGTCGGCGTTGAAGCGCGCGACGTACAGGCGGCCGTCGTCCATGTACTTGTCGCCGGCAGCCAGGCCGCCGCCGATGTCGGCTGCGCTCCAGTTCTGGGTCGACACGAACTTGTAGATGTACTCGTTGCGCGAGTCGTCGCCCATGTACCAGACCAGCGGCTTGCCGACCACGACCGGGCCGAGGCAGGCGCCTTCATGGCCGAAGCGGCCCAGCGCGGTGCGCTTGCGCGGCGTGCTGGTCGGCGCGAACGGATCGATCTCGACGACCCAGCCGTAGGTGTTGGCACCGTTGCGGTAGTCGGCCGCAGCATTGGCTGCGCCGGCGAGGACCTGCGTGTTCCAGCGGCCGTAGATGTTGTCGGCGGTGTCGGGCGTGACGGTGGCCCACAGTTCCCGGCCGGTGCCGGAGACGCCATAGCGCGCAAAAGAAACCAATTCTTTCGCGCTGCGCAACGGGTTGTCGGTGGCTGTGATGCGGCGGAAGTAGCCGGCCCAGTTTTCCTCGCAGGTGAGGTACGTGCCCCACGGCGTCGTGCCGTTGGCGCAGTTGTTCACGGTGCCGCGGGTGCGCGAGCCGTCGGTCGAATACTTGGTCGTCAGGTAGGCGGTCTTGGCGGCCGGGCCGGAGAACGTCATCTCGGTCAGCGTATGGACGCGGCGGTTGAAGGGCGAGCCCTGCGTGTAGCTCCAGGTGCTGCCGGTGCGGGCCACGTCGACCACGCTGACGCCGTGCAGGTAGAACTCGCGCAGCACTTCGTCGGCGACCGTGCGCACCTGTGCGTTGCCGGTGCCCGACAGGGTCTGGCCGGTGGGGTGCAGGAAAAGCGGCGTGATGGCTTCGTGATTCATCACCAGCAAACCGCGCGCGGCGCTGGCCGGCAACCATTTGTTGCTGGCGTCGATGCCGAAATACGTCATGCCGTCGTGGTGATCGCCGGCGCGACGATCGTAGGTCGATGCGGCATCGGTTCCGTCGTTGGCATAGGCGGGAACGCCGGTAGCGATCGGGTCGCCGAGGCGGTACAGCACGCTGGCTGTGTAGCCCGCGGGAACGACGACGGTGTCGGCCAGTCCTTTGGCGACGGCATTGAATTTGAGCGTGGGCGCTGCGGGTGCCGGAGCGGGGGCTGGCGCAGGAGCCGGTGCCGGTGCGGGCGCTGGAGTTGCTGCGGCGTCGTCGCTGCCGCCGCCGCAGGCCTGCAACAATGCGACGCCGGCCGTGCCTGCGCCGAGGCCCAGCAGATTGCGGCGGCTCAGTCGGGAGGCGATGAGGTCGTTGAACGAAGGGTTGGACGTCGGGTTGTGGCCGATGTCGTCGGGATCGATGGCGTGGCCGATGTCGGTGCGCGTGTTCGAAGGCATTCTTTGTACTCTCGTGGTGGGGTCAGGTGGGAATCAGTAATCCACCTACGAAAGTACTTGCGCTGAATGTCGCTGGCGCGACGGCCGTGTGTCAGCGGGATGACAAAGCCGTGAGAAGAAAGCAAGGAAATATGTGGTGCCCGAGGCCGGAATCGAACCGGCACGACCGCAAAGTCGAGGGATTTTAAGTCCCTTGTGTCTACCGATTTCACCACTCGGGCGCGCACTTTTCGTCGGCGAGGTTAGCACAGCCTCTTGCCGATCCGGGCGCGTGGAACGGCGCGGCATTGGACTGCGTGCGGTCGGGAAACCGGGCCGCAGCAGGCGCCGGATCAGTCGTTAGATTCGTTGTCGACGATTCCGACATTTCACCTGGGGAACAGATGCGAAAGATGCGACTGCCTGCCTTCATGCACGCCACGGCGGCCAAGATCCTCTGCTCCCTTGTGGCGGTTGCCGCGCTGTCGGGCTGCAGCGCGATCAAGCTGGCCTACAACAACCTGCCGGAGCTCGGCTACTGGTGGCTCGACGGCTACGTCGACTTTTCGGGCGCCCAGACGCCCCAGGTACGCGATCAGTTGGCCCAGTTGCTCGAGCGCCACCGCAGGAACGAACTGCCGAAGCTGCTCGCACTCGTCGAAAAAGCGGAGCGCCTGGCACCGGACGACGTCACGGTCAGTCAGGTCTGCATGTTCAGCGACGAGATCCGCGCCCGCGTTCTTGCCGTCGCGCTGGACGCATCGCAGCCGGGTGCGGAGCTCGCAGCGACGCTGAGCGCGCCGCAGCTGCAGTATCTGCAGGCGAAATATGCGAAGGTCAACGCGGAGTACGCCGACGACTGGCTCGACCGCAGCCTGGAACAACAGCACAGGAAGCGCTACGACGCGTTCCTCGATCGCAGCGAGGACTTCTACGGCACGCTCGACAACGGCCAGCGCACGCTGCTGCGCGAACTGGTCGACAGGTCGATCTTCGATCCGCGTCTTGTGGATGCGGAACGCCGCCAGCGCCAGCAGGAATTCCTGGGCCTGCTGCGTCGCATGGGGTCGGGCAAGGCGCCGGTACGCGAATTGCGCGCGGCCATCGATGCCTATTCGAAGCGCATCGCCGAACCACCGCCCGGCGCGTGGAAGGACTATCAGCACGCGCTTCTGCAGGAAAGCTGCAGCAACATCGCCGCTCTGCACAAGGTGACGCGGCCCGACCAGCGCGAGCGCGCGGTCCGGCGCCTGCAGTCTTATGCGCAGGATGTGCGCGATCTGATCGCCAAGCCGCTGCCCGCTCGCCCGACGACGGCGCAAGACCCGACTGCCGCCGTTCGCTGACCGCTGTCCGAAGACCGCCGTCAACGTTCGCGGCTGCTTCCGCGCCCGTCCATGAGCTGCTGCACCACCGCGTCACGGCCGAAGCGCTCCTGCGCCAGTCCGGCTGGGTCGACCCAGTCCGGCAGCGGCAGCATCAGGTAGGCTGCCAGACCTTCGAGTTGCGGCTCGTAGGTCGAGCGAAGTTTCCAGATGGCATGGCGCGCGGCCGCGTCGTCGCACCATTCGGGCAGAAATTTGCGGATCGTCGGGGCGAGCGTGTGGAGCGACGCGTCGTCCATCCGCCGGTCGGACGTCGCCTTCGGCCGACCCGTCGCCAGCGCTTCGCTCGACTCGTCCAGCATCCGACGCAACGCCGAGAACGTCGCGGTCGCCTGATGACATCTCGCATCGGCACCGCCGGCGATCAGCAAGGTACACACGTCGAGCACTACCGCAAGCGAGCCGAGCCACGAGTGGCCTTCGTGCTGCGAGCGATAGAAAGCCAGCATCGGGTACACGGCATGGCTTTCGATCAGGTCGCTGGCCCAGGTTTCCCAGCCCGCAAGCCAGCGTTCGAGCGATTCGGCGTTGCCGTGCGCATGCCACGCGAGCAGCGCGGCGGCCGTCGGCGGCGAGCCGGCACGTGCCGAGAACTCGATCAGCTGGATATCGCGCCGGGCGAAGTGCTGATAGAGAACCGGCAGATAGCCGATGGTGAGCGCGATGAAACCGAAACCGGTGCCGGCCTCGACGATCACCAGCAGCCGCGCCAGCAGGTTGTGCGGTACGTTGTCGCCGTAGCCGAGCGTGAAGAACGCGTCGCCGCTGACCAGCATCTGCGCCGCCAGCGAATCGGAGCCGGCGTCGGGCACCAACCGTTGCAGCGCCCACTGCATCAGCCCGAAGCCGACGATCAGGCAGGCAGCCCACAGCGCGAACAGCAACACCATCGCCAGCGGGCCGTAAACGCCGATGAAATCCTCTCTGCGCCGGCCTGCGGGCCAGAGTCTTGCGATCCGGGACCAGGCAGCCCAGGTCAGCCTGAAGAAATAGCGGTTGAGGCGCACTTGCCGGCGCACCGGCCGCGGCAAGAGCACGACTTCGAAAGCGTCGACGAGGATCGACAGCACCAGCAAGGCGCCAAGCAGCAGGACGGTGACGGGCATGGGACGCCAGGTGAAAAAAGACGATCATGCCCCGGAGGCATACTTGAGGCGATCACAACTCGCCTGAGTCTTTCAGTATGGAAAAAGAAGTCGACCCCGCCGTTCTCGCGGTCATCAACGAAAAACGCCTCATGGGCGACAAGCGCACCCCCGTCGAGATCATCGCCAAGATGGGCGTGTTCGAGGCGCGGGACAAGGCGTCGGACCACGCATGGCTGGCGACCGGCGACAACATCATCGCCACGATCTGGGCCGAATACGTCAGCATCGGCGCGGGCGGCCGCTGGTTCGTTCTCGAATCGCTCGACACGCAGCGCCGCATCGACGGTGGAGAGCGCAGCGTGCTGCAGATCCAGCGCGGCAAGGACCGGCTGGCGCTGCTAAAGCGCGCACTCGACGCGGACAAGCAACTGAGGGTTGTGCTGCAGACCAACCGCGTCGCCATCGGCGATCTGGAAACCGACAAGGCAGCCAAGGTGTCGGTGCGGGTGCCGGACGACCAGGACTGGCATGTCGGCCATTGGGATCAGGAGCTGAAGATGGCGATCCTGATCCGCGGCCCGCGCGGCTGGCTACCGAGCCACGAAGACATCGAGACCGCACGCCTGCGCGGAAGTCTCCCCGCACCGAAACCCGAAGTCGTTGTCGTGCATTCGACACGCGAGGAGGTTCAGGCGGCTGCGATGGCCTACGTCATCAAGCACTTTGCGGGCTACGGCTACAAGACGGAGGACGTGTCGAGCCAGAAGCTCGGTTACGACATCGAGGTGTCCGACAAGAAGGGCAACACCTTGCTCAAGGTCGCCGTGAAGGGAACGGCGCCCGGCGTGACCAGCTTCCAGCTCACCTCGGAGGAACGGGCCGGCGTGAAGCGCGGCGACCCGTGGCGCCTGGTCGTGGTGATGGACGCGGGCAATCCGGCAGCGCAGCACAAGCTGTA
Source organism: Variovorax sp. (assembly GCA_028292145.1). Lineage (GTDB taxonomy): Bacteria > Pseudomonadota > Gammaproteobacteria > Burkholderiales > Burkholderiaceae_C > Variovorax. The sequence continues at coordinate 664 of JAQGMX010000466.1, read as the reverse complement.
CAAGCCGACGGAAATCGACAGCGCGCCGGGGCTGGAACCGATGCTCGCCTAGGCGAGCCTGCAGGTCGGCAGCTTCAGCGCTGCTGGCCCCATTTCCTGATCGTCAGCCGCTCCAGCGTCGCGAAGCCCAGGCTTTCGACGGCCAGGCCGATCAGCACCACCATCGCGAGGCCGGCGAACACCTTGTCGGTATAGAGCTCGTTGCGGTTCTGGAAGATGTACCAGCCCAGTCCGCCCTGACCCGACGATGCGCCGAACACGAGTTCGGCCGCGATCAGCGTGCGCCAAGCAAACGCCCAGCCGATCTTCATTCCGGAAAGGATGGCCGGCAGCGCAGCCGGCACCAGGATCTGCAGCACGTACCGCAGCCCCTTCAACCCGTAGTTGCGCCCGGCCATCCGCAGCGTCTCCGGCACACCGCGAAAGCCGGCATAGGTGTTGAGCGCCAGCGGCCACAGCACCGAATGAACGATGACGAAGACTAGGCTGCCGCGGCCCAGGCCGAACCACAACAGCGCCAGCGGCAGCAGCGCAATCGCCGGCAGCGGGTTGAACATCGACGTCAGCGTGCCCAGCAGATCGCGGCCGATCTGCGTCGACACGGCCAGCGTCGTCAACCCGAACGCCAGCAGCACGCCGGCGACGTAGCCCTGCAGCAGCACCG
>JAQGMX010000465.1 GCA_028292145.1 Variovorax sp. | reverse complement strand
TACCGCTTCGACTGATCAGAACGTCACGCCGGCGATCAGGATGATGTTCGCGTAAGGCGAGCATTCGCCCGTTCGGACGACGGCCTTGGCCTGCGCGCTGAGCTTCTTGAAATCCGCATGCGAAATCGCTTCGGGTGCGACGGCGAGTTGACCTTCGCACCACGCCGGCAGCGTGCCGCCGTTCAGGTCGAGCGCTTCCTGCGCGACGACGCAGCGCTCCACCTGCATTTCGGTCAACACGACGCGCAGAACGTCGGCCACCCGCGGGATGCCCGGCGTCAGCGCCAGGTCGATGCGGCGCGGGCCGTCGGGCACCGGCAGTCCGGCATCGCCAATCACGATCATGTCGCCGTGGCCGAGCATGGCGATGGCTTGCGAGAGTTCGGCATGGAGGAGGGCGGTGCGTTTCACAGAGGGGTCCAGGCGGGAGGAAGCGGGCTTTGCAACACGGCGTTGCGCTGCGGGATGGAAGGTTGCGCGCCGAGTTGCGTGATGCACAGCGCGGCGGCGCGGATGCCGAGGCGGACCGCTTCGTCGAAATCGCCGTCGCCGGCCAATGCCACTGCGAGCGCGCCCAGGAAGGTGTCGCCTGCCGCCGTGGTGTCGACCACATCGACGACCGGCGCAGTGTGATGGCGTGCGCCGTGCGCATCGACAGCCACCGCACCGCGCGAGCCCATCGTGACGACGACGCGTGCGATGCCGCGACCGCGCATGGCTTGCCCCGCAGCCGCCGCTTCCTGCGGCGAGTCGACCAGCTGTCCGCTGAGCATGCCGGCCTCGATCTCGTTGACCACCAGCGTGTCAATCAGCGGCCAGAGCGCGTCGTCCACGGGCTGCGCGGGCGACGGGTTCAGCAGCACCTTGCAGCCGGCGCGCTTCGCTGCATGCATGGCGCGCGCGACCTGGATCAGTGGCGTCTCGAATTGCGCGACCAGAAAGTCCGCACCTCGCAGTTGTTCGACGAATGCGTGTTCGTCGATCTCCACACGGGCGTTGGCGCCGGCGATCACGACGATGCGGTTCTGGCCGGCGTCGTCGACCATCACCAGCGCGGTGCCGGTCGAAGCGCTTGCATCGATACGGACCGATGTCGTATCGACGCCGTCGCGCGCCAGCGCATCGCACAGCGCGCGACCGTTGGCGTCGTCGCCGACGCAGCCGACCAGCTGCACGCGGGCGCCTTGCCGCGCGCAGCCGACGGCCTGGTTGCCGCCCTTGCCGCCGGGAATGTGGTCGATCGAGCGGCCCTCGAGCGTTTCGCCGGCAGCGGGCGCGTGCGGAACGCGCAGCACCAGGTCCATGTTGAGGCTGCCGAGCACCACGATGCGCGGCGGTTTCGAAGAAATAGTGGAGGTCAAGGTTTCGCGGTCTTCGTCGGAAGTAAGTCGGGGCAACGTGCGGTCGATGAACGCACGCGCAATTCGGGTTGCAGCATGACCTTGCTGGTTTCGAGGCGCAGGCCGCGCAGGCGTTCGAGCAGCATGTCGACCGCCAGCGCGCCGATGCGCTCCTTCGGTTGGGCGACCGTCGTGAGCGGCGGGCAGGTGTAGGCGGAGAGTTCGATGTCGTCGAAGCCGACCACCGAGAGCGCGTCGGGCACATGCACGCCAGCTTCATGCGCCGCACGCAGCGCGCCGATCGCCATCAGGTCGTTGCAGACGAAGACGGCCGTCGGGCGATTTCGTCCCGCCGCCTGCAGGATCGACTGCATCGCTTCGTAGCCGCCCTGGCTGGTGAAGCCGCCACGCATGGGCGATCTACCGGTCGCAAGGCCGGCGCCGGCCAGCGCCTCGCGCCAGCCTTCGACGCGTTGCTCGCCCGCGCTCACATGCGCCGGACCGGCGATGCAGGCGATCTGGGTATGGCCGAGCGCGATCAGGTGGCGCACCGCGAGCAGGGCGCCTTCCTTGTGCGCGGTTTCGACCAGGTCGCAGCCCGGGTCGTCGATCTCGCGGTCGAGCAGCACGGCGGGCATCTTCAGGCCGTGCAGCTGGGCGACCAGCGCCTCGTCGTCGCCGGTGGACACCACGATCAGCCCGTCGATCCGGCGCTCGGCCAGCACCTTCAGGTAGACGCTCTGGCGCTGCGGCGCATCGTCGGTGTTGCAGAGGATGAGCGTGTAGCCGGCCGCGAAACAGCGGTCCTCGACCGCGCGCACGATCTCCGCGAAATAAGGGTTCGAGCTGTTCGGGATCAGCATGCCGAGCGTGCGGGTGCTGTTGCTCTTCAGGCTGCGCGCCACGGCGCTCGGCACGTAGCCAAGCTCGCGGATCGCCAGGTCCACACGGTCCGACACGGCCTTGCTCACATGGCGCGTCGTGTTGACGACGTGCGACACGGTGGTCACCGAAACTCCCGCGTGCAGCGCGACGTGCTTGATGGTGGCCATGATCCGCTGGCGGTTCAGTGGCCGCCGTTGCGGCGGTCGGCGCGGCGCTGGCGCACGGTGTCGATGATCACGGCCACCACGATGACGGCGCCGGTGATGATCCGCTTGCTCGGCTCGCTCGCGCCGACCTGCGCCAGACCGGCTTCGAGCACCGCGATGATCAGCACGCCGAAGAAGGTGTTGACCACCGACCCGCGTCCGCCCATCAGGCTGGTGCCGCCGATGACCACGGCCGCGATCACCTGCAGTTCGATGCCGACGCCGGCGTTCGGATCGGCCGCTTCGAGGCGCGCCGACTGCATCAGCCCGGCCAGTCCGGCGAGCAGGCCGGTCAGCGCGAACACGATGATGCGGATCGGCCGCGGATCAACGCCCGCGAGGCGCATCGCTTCCTCGTTGGTGCCGATGCCGACGACATGGCGACCGAAGACGGTGCGCGTGAGCACCGCCTGGCCGACGATCACCAGCACCACGGCGATCAGGAAAGCCACCGAGATGCCGCCGATCCAGGGCGCGGCCAGTCCGGAAATCGCGTCGCCGACGTATTGCGTCCGCGAATCCGTGACCAGGTAGGCGCCGCCGCGCACCGCTTCGAGCATGCCGAGCGAGACGATGAACGACGGCAGACGCCAGGCCACCGACACCGCGCCGGTGATGGCGCCGCACATCAGCCCCGTCGCCAGCCCGAGCGCTGCTGCGGCCGGCACGCTCCACTGCAGTTGCAGGATCGCGGCGGCGGTCGCGGCGGCGCTGAGCGCCAGCACCGAGCCGACCGACAGATCGATGCCCGCGATGATCAGCACGAAGGTCATGCCGACCGCCATCACGGCCAGCGCCGGGATTTCATTGGCGATGGTCACGAAGGTTTCGCGTGTCAGGAAGTACTCGCTGAGGCTGCCGAACAGCGCGATCATTCCGATCAGAACGGCGGCGAGCCCGAGGTAGGTGCCGAGCTGGCCGCGCAGCGCGGAACGCTTCGCAGGGGCGGCGGCGTCGGGCGCGGCGGTGGGGTGGGCGGTCGTGCTCATGGCTTGGAGGGGGAGGGGGAAGTAGTTGAAGGTGCGGGGCTGCGCTCCGGCGACGCCGGCGACACGGGCAATACAGCCGCATCGCTGAAGGCCGCGGCGAGCAGCGACTGCTCGGTCCATTGGCCACGTTCGAACACGGCGACCAGACGGCCCGCGCTCATGACGCCGATGCGGTCGCACATCGCCATGAGTTCGCGCAGGTCGCTCGACACCATCAGCACGGCCTTGCCGGCGTCGGTCATGCGGTCGATCTCGGCATAGAGGTCGGCGCGCGCGCCGACATCGACGCCGCGCGTCGGCTCGTCGAGCAGCAGCACCC
>JAQGMX010000462.1 GCA_028292145.1 Variovorax sp. | reverse complement strand
AGCTGCTCCACGATCGACAGCACTATGTCGAGGCAGGCGGCGCAGCCAGCGTCAGGGAGTGGGTACGCCGGGACTCGCAGCTTCTGGCCGACGCTGTCCGCGGCGGGGCAACCGACACGTCAGGCATGGCGGAGTTTGCCGGTCGTGCGTCGATGGCCGCTCACTTCGACGCGCTGTTCGCCGATGGCCGGGTGGTCCAGGCGGCTTCGCTTGCCGATGCGTCTTTGATTCGGGCGGTCCAGGGCTTCCTCGACGGCGACACCGCGACGCAGCGTGTCTACGAGCGCGCGAAGCTTGCGATGCAGCCCGATGCGCCGCCGGATTTCACGCTTGTGCGTGCCGTCGGCCCGCAGGTCGGCACAGTTTTCGTCAGGAAAGACGGTTTGCCCCTGGACAAGGGCGTGCCGGGCCTTTTCACTTACGACGGCTATCACCGCCTGTTCGCACCGCGTATCGGGATATTCGTTCGCGCCGCCCTCAAGGAGGACGACTGGGTGATGGGAAGAGGCAATGGGTCGGCGTCGACATACAGGCCCGAAGCATCTGACGAATGGATCGTTCACGTCCGGAAGCAGTACCTTGCCGAGTACGCGATGCACTGGGACGGCTTCCTGGCATCGCTGAGAACCCTTGGGCTGACCGACGTTGCCGGCGGCCAAGCCGGCCTGGGGTTCGATCTTGGCGTGTTGCGTCAACTCGCGGCACCCGATTCTCCCCTGGCACGAATCGGGCGCGCGGCGGTGCGCGAAACCACGCTGTCGGCGACGCGCGCCAGATCGACCGAAGACGGTGCCGGATTGCTCGACAAGGCTGCTGCGGCCTTCGGGAAAGCGTCGGTAGCCGTAGAAGTCGACGACACCGGCGAAAGACAACTCGAACGAACCGTTGTGGACAACCACTTCGCCGCACTGCGCGAAGTGGTCACCGGGACGGCAGATGCGGGCGGGACCGCATTGGAAGGCGCTGGCGGCAAACCGAAACTGGATGCGATCTCCGGACTCATCAATGATTTCTACACCTGGATGGTCGTTGCGGACACGGCGTTGTCGGCCGGCGGGCTGCCACCAGGCGGCGGCGAAGCCGGTGCCCGACTCCGGCTGGAAGCCGGAAAACTGCCTGCGCCTTTTAAGGAAATCCTGAGCGGCCTTGCCATCAGCAGCACCGACAAGGTAGTGCAGGGCGCGACCGAAATTCTTCGCCGGCAGGCGCAGCTGCAGCTGGATCGGTTGATGGGACTCATGGCGTTGCAAGTCAGCGAACCCTGCAAACGCGGCGTCGAAGGGCGCTATCCGTTCTCATCCGTCGCACAGGACGCATCGGTCGACGATTTCACGCTCGTCTTCGCTTCGGGTGGCGCGCTCGACGAATTTTTCTCCAAGTACCTGACCGCACTCGTGGACACCAGCGTTCGTCCGTGGCGCTACAAAAGTCCGGACAGCGCCAGCGCGCTCATCGGATTGGAGGCTTCGTCGGCCGGCGTTCCGGGGCTTATCGGCGCGTCGCCACTGGCGACTCCAGGTGCGGCGACAAGTCCGACGCTGCTCGGCGAACTGCTCAAGCTGCTTGCCCGCGACGGTCCCAGTCTTGATGCCTTCTACCGCGGGCAGCAGATCCGCAACGTCTTCTTTCGCGATGCCGGAGGCAAGAAGATGGCCTGGAAGATGGAGCTCACGGTGCGCGAACTCGAACCGGCGATCACCGAGCTGCTGATGGACATTGATGGCCAAAGTCAACGCTATGTTCACGGACCGGTTCAGCCCTTGAGCGTCGCATGGCCGGGACCCCGCGGCGGCATCATGGCCGAGCTGACCGCGCTGCCGCGCGTGTCCGCAGCCACGTCGACGGTGTTGATGCAGGGCCCTTGGGCGCTTTTCAGGCTGCTCGACAAAGGTCGGTCGGTGAGCTCCGCGACGCCGGGACGTTCAAGCGTCGAATACGTTTTCGACGGTCGCAAAGCGCTGGTCGAACTCGGCACCGGGACGCAGCCCAATCCGTTCAACAGCGATCTGCTCAAGGGCTTTCGTTGTCCCGGGCGCACGGCGTGAGGCAGAGATGATGAAACGTGTCATCGCAGCGCATCTCGTCACGCAGCCGGCGATCTGGGGCAAGCTGCCCGCACATGCCGACTTCGTGAGCAGCGGCGTGCGCGTCGGCGAGCGGGACGGCTGGGAAGCATGGCTTGCAGCGCAGCCGCACGGGACCTCCGAACTTCGGGCGCCTGCCAGCGCGGCGTTGCCCGCGGCCTTTGTGCTGCCGCCCGGCGCGCTGCCGTTCTCGCCGCGACGTTTCGTTGTCGGCGTGATCGCGCGTTCTTTCGACCGCACCGGTCGGCCTTACGCACTCCTTGTCTATCAGTTGGCACACCGGCGCTGGCTGGTACGCCACTTCGAGAAACATGCGGCGTACCCGCACGACTGGTTCTTCTGGCTCGCGCGGGCTGTGGCGCGGCATGCCGGGCTGTTCGAAGCGGCCGACATTCGCGCGCTGGAAAGAGCGACCAGCGAGCTGTGGCGCCTGCATTCGCCGAACGCCACGCAGCTGCTGCCGTCGATGTGTCGCGCCGAAACCGATCCAGTGGCGCTGGTTTCGCGCAGCCGCGCGTTGCTAGACCGGTTGATGGGCGCGTCTGCACAGGACGATCTGGCGCGGAGGCTGGCCGGCGTGCGTTTCCTGCCGTGGCCCGATTGGCCCGACCGTCTGTGCGAGGCGCGCAGCGCGGCCACCTTCAACCTGCCGGGCGCGCGGCGTTTTGAAGGCGCGTTTTGGCAGCAGGACGACGCCGGCGGCTTCGTGAACGCAGCGGTGCGGCTCGAGGCGCTTTGGAACGGCTCGCCGTGATGACATCGTCATGACATTCCCGCAAGTTCAGTATGCGGACGCCCGTCTGGCGTTGCGGCTCGTGTCCGTGCGCGGCGTCGAGGAGAAGGGCCTGCTTCCGTTGCCACCGGAAGGGCGCGGAATGGCGCAGGCGCTCGCGCTCGGCGAGTCGCAGATCGGGGCTGCGCGATGGCAGGCTGCGGACAGATGTCGCATCGCCTGGCGCGGCGACAACTGGTTGTTGTCCAACCACAGCCGACACATGGTTTGCGCGCTCAACGGCATCAGGATCGCGACGGGCGAGCAGGCGATCCTGCAGGTCGGCGACACGCTGGAACTGGATCTGCTGCGTTTCCATCTGATCGAGCATCAACCAGCCTACCGACGATCGGATCTCTTCGAGGCGCTGGACATCGAAACTGCGGCACGCCCTGTTTCCAGCAATTCGGCACGGCGTTCCTGTTCTGGTTCCGGCTCAGCCGATCACTGCGAGCAGCTCCTCAATCTGCTCAACGCCGAGTTCGTTGCCGTCGTGCGCGATCCGATGCAGCTTGCCGGCCATGTCGACTGGCAGGACACGGCTGCGCCGGCAGGCGAGAGCGCGCCGACGCTCGACGAACTCAGCGCACAGGCCGAACCTTATCCGCTGATACGCGACATCCTCCTGCCGCGGGTTGCAATCGACAGCGTCATCGGCAGCTTCGACGGGTTCGGCGCGGCTGATCTCGCGCATCGAGAGGTCCAATCCGACGTTCTGCGGCTTTTCGCGCCCGGGGCCGGTCGCCCCTCGGTTTCGCGGTTGCCGGCACTGACGCTGCGAGAGCACCATTCGCTCTCCATCGACAGCGCCATGGCCATCGGCAATGTGCGTCCTGGCAACGACAGGGTCGACGCATGAAACCCCAACTCTTGCCAAACCTTTTCGATCGGTTGCGAGACGACGCACCTTCGGCGCTGTCCGAATCGTCGGCTGCTTATGTGATCTCGGCTGCGCAGCTGCGTGAAAGCGTGCAGCGCGATCTGGCTTATTTGCTGAACACGACGAATGCCGAGGATCTGATGGACCGTCGGCTGCATCCCAGGGCCGCTGCGTCATCGATCAACTTCGGCATGCCGCCGCTGGCCGGCGCGCATCTGTCGGACCGGCGATGGGCGGATATCGAGCGGAACGTCCGGCGTGCCATTGCCGACCATGAACCGAGGCTGCTGCCGGACTCCGTCAGCGTGGTGCCCTCGGAGCCTTCGCGCTCCGATCGCGCTGGCCGTACCGACGCGGACCGTATCGATCCGCGGGGGCGGCATGTGCTGCAGTTCGCGATTCATGCGCTGATCGATGCACGACCGTATCCGCTCTCGCTCACGGTGCAAAGCAGCGTCGATCTCGAAACCAGCCGTTTGCGCGTGACGCCTGGAGCGGAATAAGAGACTCAGGAATCATCATGGACCCGCATCTGCTCGAAAGCTACAACAGCGAACTCGTCTACATGCGCGACATGGCGAACGAATTCGCGGCTTCGCATCCCAAGATCGCACGGCGGCTCGGCATGCACGGCACCGAGATCGCCGACCCCTATGTCGAGCGGCTGATCGAGTCGTTCTGCTTCATGTCGGCGCGCATGCAGATCAAGCTCGACGCCGAGTTCCCGCGCTTCACGCAGCGGCTGCTCGAAGTGCTCTATCCGAACTATCTCAGCCCGACGCCGTCCATGGCGGTGGCTCAACTCCACCCCGGCATGACGGCGGGCGATTTCAGGCGCGGCGTTGTTGTCCCGCGTGGCACGGCTTTCCACTCGCGCGTGCCGCCCGGTGAAGTGACGCCGTGCGAATTTCGTTCCAGCCAGGACGTCACGCTCTGGCCGATCGAGATCGTCGACGCGCGCCTGACCGGTGCGCCGCCCGACATTCCTGCGATGTCGCGCTACCTGCCGCCGCAGGTGCAGGTCGTCGGCGCGCTGCGTCTGCGCTTGCGCATGGTCGGCGATCTCGATTTCAGCGCGCTCGCAGGGCTCGACCGCTTGCCCATCTACCTGCGCGGCGACGACGCCGTTTCGTCGCACCTGTTCGAACTGCTGCACACCGCGGCTGTGGCGAGCTTCACGGCCGCGCCGGGCCAGATGACCGACCGCCCGCATGTGGTGACGCGCGACGCGCTGCTGCACGAGGGGTTGAATCCGGGAGAGGGCCTGCTGCCGCTGCAATGGAACACGTTTCACGGTCACAACCTGCTGCACGAGTACTTCGCCTGCCCCGAACGTTTCCATTTCTTTACGCTCGCCGGGCTTGCACCGGGGCTCGCCCGCATCGAGGGTCGCGAGGCCGAGATCGTGGTGCTGCTGACTCGACCGCCCGGCACACTGGCTGCTTTGGTCGATGCCGGACAGTTCGCGCTGTTCTGCACACCCGTCGTCAACCTGTTCGAACGCCGTACCGATCGCATCGAGCCGGATGTGGCGCAGCCGGAGTTTCACATCGTGCCCGACCGTGCGCGACCGGTCGACTTCGAGGTCTACGCCATCCAGTCGATCGTCAGCCGGCAGGATCGATCGAGCGCAGAAACCGAGTTTCGTCCGCTGTACCAGACGCGCAATCAGGACGCGGGCAACCACGGCCGGTATTTCTCGCTTCGCCGCGAGCCGCGACTGTCGTCCGACACTTCGCGGCGCCATGGCAGGCGCACGCCCTACGTGGGCACGGAGGTGTTCGTATCGCTGGTCGACCAGCACGATGCGCCTTGTTCGGAGGACATCGGCGCGCTGTCGGTGACGGCGCTGCTGACCAACCGGGACCTGCCGTGCTTCGTGCCGCGCGACGGCATCGCCGATCTCACCCCGGCCCACTCGATTCCGGTCACGTCGGTCGGACTGATCCGCGCGCCGAGTGCACCGAAATCGCCGTTCGCCCAGCGCGAAATCGCCTGGCGCCTGATCAGGCAGCTTGGTTTCAATCACCTGCCGCTGGCCGATCTGCCTCGGCGGGAGGGCGCACAGGCGTTGCGCGACATGCTCCGGCTTTTCGTCGCGACCGACAACGACGCGCAGCGGCGCCAGATCGACAGTCTGGTGGGCTCGCGCCTCGTGCCGGTGACCCAGCGCCTGCCCGGCGCGGGGCCGTTGATCTACGGACGCGGCGTGCAGTGCATGCTGAGCGTGGACGAAGAAGGTTTTTCGGGCGGCAGTCCCTACCTTTTCGGTCTGGTGCTGGCGCACTACTTGGCGCGCCATGTGAGCATCAACGTCTTCACGCAGACGACGCTGGAATCGATCCAGCGCGGAACCATCGCGCGCTGGCCGGCGCGCATGGGCGGTCGGGGCATCGTCTGATGCGCGAGCTTCTGATCCGCTTCCAGCAGGCGCCGTGGACGTGCGGCTTCATCGCGTTGCTGCGGCGCTTCGGCGCAGCGCATCCGGGCGCGCCGCGCATCGGACTGGCGCGCCGGCCCCGGCAGGAAGCTTTCAGGCTCGGGCAGGCCGCATCCCTGGTTTTCGCGCCGCGCGAAATCGCCGAACTCGTGTTGCCGGACGGGGAAGCGACTGCAGCGGGACGGGGCAACCAGCCGGCCGTGCCGATGGTGCGGCTGTTCGGCCTTGGTCTGCTCGGACCCAACGGACCGTTGCCGCTGCACTACACCGAACTCGTGCGCGAACGCACCGAACATCATGGCGACACGACCCTCGCCGACTTCATCGACCTGTTCCATCACCGGTACCTGACCCACGTGTATCGAGCCTGGGCCCAGGCGCAGGCCGCTGCGGGCCTCGATCGTGCCGACGACGAAACCTTCAGTCGCTACGTGGCATGGCTGACCGGGCACGATTCTCTGGAGATACGCGATTCTGTCCTGCCCGCGCATGCGCGGCTTGCAGCCTCGGCGCATCTCGGCCATGGATCGCGACATGCCGACGGCCTGGCCGCAACGCTTTCGCATTACTTTGGCGTGCAGGTCGTGCTGGAGACTTTCGTCCTGCACTGGATCGCTGTCGGCCAGGAAGACAGAACCCGGCTAGGGCAGGCCAGCGTGTCGGGCATTCTGGGGGAAGGCGCGGTCCTCGGCGAAGTCGTCGCCGACCGGCAATCGAAGTTCCGTCTGGTGGTCGGTCCGCTGCGGCTTTCGGACTACCTTCGCTTCACGCCGGGCGGGCGCGATCTGCCGGTGCTGGTCG
>JAQGMX010000542.1 GCA_028292145.1 Variovorax sp. | reverse complement strand
CTGATCGACGGCGGCGAGCTCCGCTCCCCAGATCAGCCGGTAGCCGGGCATCGCCTTCTGCGCCTGCTCCGCGCGGCATTGGCAAAGAATCAGAAGGCCAAACCCCTGCCGCAATCCTGCGCAGTAGGCCGTTTCTCCATCCACGCCCAAGCGCACCGCGATCTGCCGGGCGGAAGAAGCGCTGATTGCCGAAACCATCCAGAACTGACGCAGGTTCACGGCAGGCACGGCGACGAATGCAGCCATGGCACCGCTGGCGATCAAAAGCGTCTGCAACGAATTGAGGCCGACCGTCGACACCGCATCGTCGATCGAAGACAGTGATCGCCGCCCGCCGAAAAACGACGAATTCGCCAGCCGGAGAACGCGGGAACTGAGGACCGGATCCTGTTCGATCTCTCGCGTCACGTCAGCGAGATTGGCATCGGGCTCTCGAATGACGGCCAGAACACGCTGCACCACTTGCGGCACCATGGGCAGTTCGATCTGTCCGGAGAGAACGTCCTGAATGAAATACATCGTGCGTCCTTAGGCGTAGAAGCCCGCCATCGTTTCCTCCGCGAGCAGCGCTTTTCGCCAATCGACGGAAATTCGGCCGGAGAGGTAGCTGCCGACATGAAAGAAGTCCGGATCTTGATCCAGAAACCGCTCGATATCCGCCGGACTGGAGATCTCGCCCATCACCAGTCGTTCGGCCAGCCGCGCAGTGAGATAACAAACACCCGCCGCCAGCTTGTCTTCCGCTCCGGACTGTCGCGCCGGCTCGACCAGGACATGGTCGATCGCCGCAACGCCGGCAACCATCGACGGCGGCAGGTTCCACTCGTTCATGAGCAAGCGCCCAATTTCCGGCGCAGCCAGACCCAATTCGTCCTGCTGCTGCATTACGCGCTGCAGCAGCCGTCCCGGATTCGCCGGGACGGCCCCGGGCGACCGACGAATCTGCAGTACCGCAGCAGCCAGATGCCCGGTAAAGGAAAGAATGACCGAGGTGCGCATGGACGAAGAATCTGGCAGCTTCATCGCATTGGACAGGCGAAGGCAGAGTTCGCTCGCAATGGTGCTCGCCTCGCCAAAGTTATCGAATACCTTTTTTATCCCAGGATCGCTGGTCGAAAAAGATTCGCCCATCAGATATCTCAAACAGATGCTGCGGACGGTTTGTGTTCCTAGGAACGTGATCGCCTGACCAAGATGCGTGATGGGCTGTGTCAGGCCGAAGACAGGTGAATGAATCTTGCCCATCACCAGTGCCGCCACCAAAGGCTCGCTGAGTACAAGTTCTGCAATGTCCGCAGAAGACGCTCTGCTCATGAATTCAGCAGATGTCAGCTCGTAAAGCGAACGCGGCGGACGCGGAATATTCCGAAGCACGTCCGTGATCAACGCGCGCTCGTCGTTTGCCAGATAGCGCGCCGGTGTCAGCGTGAGCGCCGCAAGATCCTCCGGCATTTCGCGAGTCCCGGTATTGCCTGCGGAACTACTTTCGATCGCAGGAATGTCTTTTTCCTGCACAACGGGCAGCTTTGGTGCGGACGCTGCTGTACGCACCTCATTGGGGTGCGGCCTCCGTGGCTTGCGCCAAAACATCCACGCGCAACAACTTGCGAAAGCTATTGCCAATGCCCACCAGCCTGCAGTCATGCTCCGACCCCATCCATTCTTGCAAAACATGATCCTGCAATATTTCGCAACAGTTGTAAATTCAAATCCAAAAAACTCAATCTTTTATGTGGTTTTAAAGAGCGAATTAACAATGGAAAGTTTTTGACATTTAGCCGGTCGGTCGTGCAATACGACGAAATTCGAAAATATCAACCTTAAAATAAGATCAGTAAAACCGTTTCCGAAGTCGCCGAATGATGTGCAAGACCTGTTTGGGAAATATCGATGCATTCATCAGGATGCCCACCTCCCTTTCTAAAAGTTGACTGTCGACATGGCAACACAGGCATCCGACGAAGCGATCGTCGAAAGCGCTCTTCGACTGACTCAGGGTTTTTGCAGATGGTCACCCGCCAGCATGCGGTCGCTCGTCGAAAGCTCCCGCCTTTGGAGGCACAAGCGGGGTGCCGTATTCGCGGAAGAATCGGTTGAAACATGCGAGACGCTCGCGGTCGTTTCCGGCTATCTCATGGGTGAACGGCTGATGACGGACCGATCGGTTTCTGCACTCGGTCTGGTCGGGCCGGGTACGGTCGTCGGACTTTCCTACGCGATGAACCTGGGTGCCAGATCAGGCTTCCGATACCGCGCGCACACCGATGCCGTCGTCATCCACATACCGTCCAAAGTCCTGCTTGAACTGCTGGATGCGGAACCCGCGCTATGGAAAGACATGGCCGGCATGCTTCTTCGGCAAAAGAGGGAAATGCATTCGACCGTGCTGACGCACATCATCGGATCCCTGAATCAGCGGGTGGCCGCAACGATCGAACGTCTTGCGCACCTGTATGGAACCACGGAAGGCGATGCGGTCAGACTCCGTCTGCAGATTACCCAGGAAGACCTCGCGGCGCTGTTGCAGGTCAGCCGGCCGACGATCAACAAGGCGTTGCGCGTACTGGAAAGCGAATACATCCTCGCGCTCGAATACAAGACCATCACGATCCTCGACCGCAAACGGCTGCAGCAGATGGCCGAATAGCCGAATAGCGCGGTAACGATCTCAATAGACGTCGCGCCGATAGCGCCCTTCGGCGATCAGGTCGTCCAGTCCCGCCGTTCCGAGCACCCCGGACAGCGCCGCGTCGACACCGGCAGCCATTCCGTCGAGACTGCCGCAAACGTAGACCACTGCGCCCGACGCGATCCACTCGCGCAGCATGACCGGCGCGGCGCGCAGGCGATCCTGAACATAGACGCGTTCGATCTGGTCGCGCGAAAAAACAGTGTCGACCTGGACGAGGTCGCCACGCGAATGCCATCGCATCAATTCGTTTGCGCAAGCGCTGTCGAACGCACGCTGCCGTTCGCCATAGAGCACCCAGTTTCGACGCCGACCGGCTGCGATGCGTGCCAGCAGATGGCCGCGCAATCCCGCATAGCCTGAGCCGTTGCCGATGAAAATGCATGGGTGGTCGCCCTCTGCCGGTCCGAAAGCCGGATTGGGAAGCAGGCGAAGCGCGATCTCTGCGCCGATCGGCGCGCGCACCGTGAGCCATCCGGAGGCCAGGCCAAAACCGGCTTCATGACGCACCTGCCGGACCAGCAATTCGATGCGCCCGTCATCCGGCAAGGAGGCTACCGAATAGCGGCGCGGCGAAAGCGGATGCGCGTCGGGCGCGGGTACCTCACGGTACGGCTGCACTTCGACCAGCGCACCGGCCTCCCAGTGCGCCGACGCGCCGGAAACCGGCTCGAGCACGATGCGGTAGAGCGGAGCTCCGGCACTGCCGGCATTGAGCAGTTCGCGCGACGACAGCCGCCACTGAACGAACGGCTGATTCTCCGGTGGCAGGAAAGCGCTTCCGGCGTCGGAAAAAGCTGGAAGAGCGCCTGCATCACCGACGTCGGCGCTCTGGATTACCGCATGCAGATGCTTCGACCAGCGCCCCAACGCGGCGGTATCGCCCTCGTCGACTTCGACCATCGGAAACAAGGGCCGCGCGCCGGCCGCGCTCAACGAATGATCGAGCGTTCGGCCGAAGCCGCAAAAACGGGCGAAATGGCGATCGCCCAGCGCCAGCAGACCGTATTGCAGATGCGGGAGCGAAAGACCCGCCTGCGCCATCTGGCGCGCAAAACGGCGCGCCATGTCCGGCGGATCGCCTTCACCGAAAGTGCTCGCCACGATGAGCGCACGGCGATGGTGGCGCAGCTGCTCTGCATCGAGCGATGCGACGGACCGTACCGTCACCGGTACGCCGCCGGCCTCGAGCACGGCTGCGCTGCGCAGGGCGAATCGTTCCGCGGTACCGGACTGGCTTGCAAAAGCGACCAGTACGCCCTCGCGCGCGCCCAACTTGCCGCTTCCCGCGACGCCGGGGCGCCTTGCCATCTGCGAGCGCTGTTCGCGCAGCGACTTCTTCTTTCGGCGCCGGTCCAGATACAGCAGCCATCCGGTGATCGAGAAGACCGGCAGCATCAGCGAGGCCAGCATCATCGCGATGCGCCCCGGAAGCCCGAAATAGGTGCCCATGTGCAGCGGATAGATCGCCGCCAGAAACAGACCACCTGCGCCTTTGGCATCGTGACGTTCGTCGTGGATGACCTCGCCGTCCGGCAGCCGCACCGTCATGCGGTTGCGCGCCCGCTCGTGCGAGGGAACGGTATCCAGCCAGGTGAAGAGGACCGACGGCACGGTGCCGGTCGACAGCCGCAGGACGACCTGACTCCAGCCCGTTGCACCTTCGGACGTCCGACCCGCCCGTTGCAGGAACGTGGTCCATGCCGGTGCGATGTCCAGCGCCGCAGCGTTCGACTTTCCCATGCTGCGAACGCGCGGTGCGTCGGCAGGCACGCCGGCCCAGGCATCGACACGGTCGCGTACGACGTCGAATGCCCAATAAAGCCCGGTGGTCGTGAACACCAGATACATCAGCAGCGCAAAGGTACCCAGGACCGAATGCAGGCTCCAGAGGAAAGAACGCCCCTTCAGCGCCGGATCGAAAGTGAACCAGGCATGCCAGTCCAGAACGCGTTTCGGCCAGCGGAGGTACAGGCCGGAAAGCGCAAGCATCAGCAGCCCGCCGGCCAGGATGCCGGTCGCCACCCTCCCCTGCTCACGCGGCAGCAACAGCCAGCGATGCAGGCTTTCGTTCCATTCGAAGAATTCGTCGCCCACCAGCGGTGGCAATACGGCACCTGTGTACGGATCGAGATAGATCGTCTCGCCCCGACGCTCGCCGCGCTCGGGCGCGAAAACAATGCGTGCGGCAGCGCCGGGCGCGGCAAACAAGGCCAGGGTGCCGATCGAACGTTCGCCGTGCAACTTGCCGGTCGCTTCGAGCAGTTGCGACGGGGTCAGCAAAGGCGACGCGCTCACGGCCACGTGGCGGCCACCCGGATTCATCGCATCGATCAGTTCCTCGCGGAACGAAAGTACAGCACCGGTCAGTCCGATCGCGATGAGCACGCTGCCGGCCGTGATGCCAACGAACCAATGCAGTTGAAACCAGATTTTCTTGAAATATTCCACTGACCGGAAGCAGGGTTCGGTGTTGATCGCTCATCGACCGGCCTACCACGCCTTACAAACGACACACGCTCCCAACCGATGCAAATGAGATGTGTTTGCATCTTACCCGACGCCTCGACCGATGGCTTCAAGCTCTAGGACCGTCCATCCCGAACAGATGCCGTAGAACGGCCATCCCGGCGACGAGGGCGTTGGCGTAGCTTTCGTGCGGTTCAGGGGCGGCATCCAGAGGCAGATAAGGAAGCACATCGTCCTCGGCGAAATGATCGGTGGCCTCCATCAATACCCAATAAAACTCGCCGTCTTCGAGTTCGTGCACTGTGAGCGCGATATTCCGCAATAACGACATAAATTGAAGCGGTTGTCCGAGTGAAGTGGCGTTGTTAAAGAGATGGCGAAGTATTGCCAGCACATAAAATTACGATTACATGAAATGTTAAGTTTTGTAATGCGGCACGCTGCGTATTGACAAGCCATTAGAGCGACATAAGTCACGCAAACTTCACCTAAAGGTTCATGCGTTCTCCTACAGGCCTGACGCCGGCCGACTTCTATGTTCAAGCGAATCGCGATGCGTCGACAAAACGTCGACCGTTCGCCCCGTTTCACAGAAGGAGTCTCATGAATAACTTCAGCCTCGACCCCAGCATGACCGCCGCCATCGGCGGCGCGTTCTACCCCACCGGCCACTCTTTCGTGATGTTCGAAAACGCAGCAGATGCGAAAACGGTCGGCCGACAACTCGTCGAAAACGGAATGCCCGGCGACGCGATCTATCTGATCCCGCCGGAAGTCGTTCTCTCGCAGATCACGCCGACCGTCAGCGATGCGGACGATCCGCTGCCGTCAGCGGGAACGGAAGGCGCCACCGTCCGTGCCTATACGAAGCTCGCACGCGACGGCCACACGGCATTGATGGTCAAGACGGACGACGAGGATGCGGCGGAAGCCCTGATGCAGGTAGTGCGCACCGTGCCTTATTCGATCGCGCAACGGTACCGGATGCTGGTCATCGAAGACCTCTGACCCGCTCAGACTGCCGATGCCCGCTGCAACACGTCGCGGGCCATTGCTTGCGCCAGCTCTTGTTCACCCAGGAACACCGTGACGGATTCCTGTGCCGTCAGCAAACGCGCCTCTTCTTCGTTGTGGCTGCGAATGACGGTCTGGATCGCCGGATTCAGCGCCGTCGCTGTCTCGATCATCTGACGCACATTGATCGCGTCCGGCGTGGCGACCACCAGCACGCGCGCTCGGGCGATGTGCGCCTGTATCAATACCGACGGCTCCGCCGCATCGCCCCAGACAGCGGCCAGTCCGTCCGCGCGCAGCTTTTCGACCAGTTCCCGGTTCTGTTCGGCGACGACGAACGGAATCTCGTTGGCGATCAACTCCGCGGCGATTCGCC
>JAQGMX010000172.1 GCA_028292145.1 Variovorax sp. | reverse complement strand
GGGGCCGGGGATAATCCCCGGATGTCTTCCCCCAAAGTGATTTTCGGCTTCCATGCCGTCGGCGTTCGTATCAAGACGGCGCCTGCCTCGGTGATCGAGGTTCTGTTCGACGTGAGCCGGCGCGATGCGCGCATGAAGCAGTTCACGGCCCGTGCCCAGGATGCCGGCGTGCGTCTGGTCGAGGCCGATGGCCTGCGTCTTTCCAAGCTCAGCGGCAGCCACGGCCACCAGGGTGTCGTCGCCCGTGTCGAACCCATCCCCCAGACCCATTCGCTCGATGAGCTGCTCGAAGGCCTGGAGGCCGCCGGTACGGTGCCGCTGCTGCTGGTGCTCGACGGCGTGACCGACCCGCACAATCTCGGCGCCTGTCTGCGCGTGGCCGACGGTGCCGGCGCGCACGCGGTGATCGCCCCCAAGGATCACGCGGCCGGCATCAACGCCACCGTCGCCAAGGTCGCCAGCGGCGCGGCCGAGACCGTGCCGTACTTCATGGTCACCAACCTGTCGCGGACGCTGGGCGAGCTCAAGGAACGCGACATCTGGTGCGTCGGCACCAGCGACGACGCACCGGGCACGCTGTATCAGACCGACCTCAACCGCCCGTTGGCCTTGGTGCTGGGTGCCGAGGGTGACGGCATGCGCCAACTCACGCGCAAGAGTTGCGACGAGCTGATCAGCATTCCGATGGCGGGTGCGGTCGAAAGCCTGAACGTGTCGGTTGCCAGCGGCGTCTGTCTCTACGAGGCGATGCGCCAGCGCTCGCTCTGAGAGCGGGTCGACGGTCTTAGCTCAGACGTCGAGCCAGGGCGAGCCATCCGCCGCATTGGCGGTCAACATCTCGTCCTCGCTGGCGCCCAGCGCTTCGGCCAGCGATCGCCGCACGAGGTCCGGACGGTTGTTTTGCTCGCTCAGATGCGCTGCGACGACGTGCCGCAGGCCGGAATGGTGGACGGCGCGCGCGATGTCCGCCGCTGCCGCATTCGACAGATGGCCGTAGTTGCCGCCGACACGCAGCTTGAGGAAACCCGGATAGGCGGAAGCCGCCAGCAGATCGGTGTCGTGGTTCGACTCCAGCAGCAGCGCATCGAGCCCGACCAGCCGGGAAAGCACGTAAGGCGTCGCGTGGCCGAGATCGGTCAGCACGCCCAGGTGGCGAGCGCCGTCCGTGATGCGCAGTTGCAGCGGCTCGCGTGCGTCGTGCGGCACCGTGAACGGATCGACGGACATGTCGCCGAGTTCGATCGTCGCGCCGTCGCGCGCCAGGTTGAGCATGCCTTCGTAGTCGTGGCCGCCGGTGGCGAGCCACGTGCCTTCGCTCATCCAGACCGGAATCCGGCTGCGTCGCGCGAGCGCATGCACGCAACCGATGTGGTCGCCGTGCTCATGCGTGACGAAGATGCCGTCGAGGTCGCCGGCAACCAGGCCGGCTGCCGCCAGCCGCTTGTCGATCTGGCGAATGCCGAAACCGCAATCGACCAGCAGCCGGGTGCGACGGCCGCCGCTGGTCGCTTCGACCAGGGTGGCGTTGCCGGTACTGCCGCTGCCGAGGCTGCGAAATCGCAGCATTTTTTTCCGCGGCCCTTACTTCAGGTCGTCGGCGATGACCTTGACGATGCGCTGTGCATTGGCCGAAGTCTCGGGTGCGCCGGCCTGGTTGAGGACCGACACGACCGACGTCTCGCCGGTGCTCTTGATCACCACGCGGAGCTTGAGCGGTGCCTCGGCAGCTGCCGATTTGCCGAAGCTCATGATCTTGGCGAAGATCCCCGGCTCTTTCTTGTCCGGGTTGGGCGTCACGTAGCGCACGAAATAGGTGCCGGCGCTGCGGTCGCGGTCTTCGACTGTGAAGCCGGTACGGTCCAGCGTCAGGCCGACGCGGCGCCAGGCGCGGTCGAAACCTTCGGCGATCTGAACGACCGGCTGTCCGCCGACCGTGGCCACGCGTGCCGTCTGCGCCGGCGCGCCGGTGGCGATCAGCGCCTTTGACTGCTCCTGCGTGACGCCGAGCTTGACCATCAGGCGACGGGCGAATTCGGCTTCGAGTTCGGGATCGGCCGCGCGCGGCTGCCAGATGGTGCCGTCTTTCTGGTTGCCGGTGCTGGAGCTGGTGTAGACCTCTTCCATGCCGCGGTGGCTGATGTAGATCTCGGTGCCGGTCGGCGTGCGTTCGAGACGCGTACGGAAACGGTCGAGTTCGCCGGTCGAATACACCGAATCGAGCAGCTTGCCGATCGTGCCTCGGATGATGTCCTGCGGCAGTTTGGCGCGGTTCTCGGCCCAATCGGTTTCCATGATGCCGAGGTTGCGCTGGTCGGTGGTCAGCAGAAAGCCGCTCTCCTGCCAGAAATCGCGGATCGGATCCCAGAGCTGGTCGGCAGGACGGTTGACGACGATCCAGCGCTGGTTGCCCGCGCGCTCCATGCGCACGTCACCGACGGCGGCGACGGCGGTCGGCGCACCGGGTGCGTTGGTGACGCCGGTCTGGTAGCCGCTGGCGGTCACGGCACCGCCGGGGACCACGTAGCGGTTGTCACGCGAGAGCTGCGTGAGGTCGGGCGGGACTTCGAGCGTCGGGGCTTTGCCGGCGCTCTTGTAATCGATCTTGTCGCCCTCGAAAACCGAGCAGGCAGTCAGGCTGGCGATGAGTGCCAGCAGTGCGAATCGCGAAAGGTTCTTCAACGTCGTCTTCCTTGGTGGAATGGGTTCGATCGGTTAGCGGCGGCTTGAGGCCGCGCAGTGTGAGTCAACGTGGCATGAAAAGGTTGCCAAATCGTTCGCACGGTGTCGAAAAGCTCAGTCTGCGAGCAGCCCGGTGGTCCGAAGCGCCGCTTCGACAGCGGGACGATAGCCCTCGCCGAGCGTGGTGAGCGGCAGACGCAGCGCGCCGCCGCACAGGCCCATGCGGGCCATTGCCCACTTGACCGGAATCGGATTGGGTTCGATGAACAGGTTGCGGTGCAGCGGCATCAGTTCGAACTGGATGCGCATCGCAGTCGCGACGTCGCCGGCCAGCGCGGCAACGCACAGCTCGTGCATCTTGCGCGGCGCGACGTTGGCGGTGACGCTGATGTTGCCCTGACCGCCGCACAGCATGAGCGCGACAGCGGTCGGGTCGTCGCCCGAATACACCGCGAACTTCTTCGGCAGATCGCGGATCAGCCATTGGGCACGCTCGATGTTGCCGGTGGCTTCCTTGATGCCGATGATGCCGGGCACTTCGGCCAGGCGCAGCACGGTGTCGTGCGCCATATCGGCGACGGTGCGGCCCGGGACGTTGTAAAGCACGATCGGAAGGTCACCCACCGCTTCGGCAATCGCCTTGAAGTGCTGGTATTGACCTTCCTGGGTCGGCTTGTTGTAGTAGGGCACGACCTGGAGCTGGGAGTCCGCGCCGACGCTTTTCGCGAATTTGGCCAGCGCAATGGCTTCGCGGGTCGAATTAGCGCCGCAGCCGGCCATCACGGGCACGCGCCCCCTGGCCTGTTCGACCGAGACGCGGATGATTTCGCCGTGTTCCTCGACGTCGACCGTGGGCGATTCGCCGGTGGTTCCGACAACGCCCAGGCAATCGGTGCCTTCGTCGATGTGCCAGTCGATCAGTTTGCGGAGCGCGGGATAGTCGACGCTGCCGTCTTCGTGCATCGGCGTGGCCAGCGCGACGATGCTGCCTGTCAGTTGCTCCAAGGGTGTCTCTTTGTCGTTGACGAAAGTGGTCATTCTACCGGGCTCAGTTTGGCGGGAAATCGGGGGGAACTGGGGAGGGAATCGGGCGCACGGACAGCCGCGATGCGCTGGACGAAACGTGCCGGCCCGTCCAGGAAACCGTTCTCGTAGGCGACGACGCACAGACCGTCGCAGGCCGAAAGCAATTCGCCCGGCTGCAGCAGAAAGTCGGGGCGCGACGGTCGGCCGACGGTTTCGTTGCCGGCGGCAAAGGTTTCGTAGAGCAGAACACCGCCCGACGCCACGGCGGCGACGATGTCCGGCAACCGCGGACGCCAGAGGTAGTTGGTGACGACGACGGCGTCGAAGGTTCGGCCCGCAAAAGGCCACGGGCCGGCTTCGATGTCGGCGTCGACGATCTCGGCACCCGTGGCCGCCAGCGCTGCGAGGCTGGCGAGCGCTTCGGGCGCGCGATCGACGCCGGTCACGCGATGGCCGCGCGCCTGCAACCAGCGCAGATGACGGCCGCTGCCGCAGGCCACATCGAGCACGGTGCCACCGGGCGTCGCCAGATGGGACCAGCGAACGATCCACGGCGAAGGCGCCATGTCGGAATGCATCAGAAGCAGGCCCAGAGCTGATCGATCATCGTGACCATGAAAGTCGGGCGCGTGTAGAGCAGGAAGACCGCACCGAGCACCGCAACCGCAGCCA
>JAQGMX010000381.1 GCA_028292145.1 Variovorax sp. | reverse complement strand
ACGTCCTGACGCACATGGTGTGCACCCTGGATTGGCGTGCGCGAGGCGCGAGGGGCTATCCGGCAGGAAAGGTCTCGGCGCACGTATTCGCGGACGCTTGCGAAGGACTTCAATCGATTTTGCAGTTGTAGCTGCTGCAGTGAATCAGCGCACGGGCGCGCGGCCGGCCGGTTCGACAACTGTCGCGCGCCCATCGTCCGTCGTCCAAATGCCCGAGCCGCTCAGCGGCGTGCGCGATCCTGCCGGCGCGATGATCGTTGCGCGGCCATCTGACGATTCCATCTCGACGTTGTTGGGCGCACCGCCGCGGGCGGCGTCCATCGCCAAGCCTGCGTCACGGATGCAGGCCTCGCGTGCGGGCGCCGGCATGGTGCTCATGTTGCAGGCATCGAGCCGGCGTTCATAACGTTGGGCGGCGGTTTCGGGCAGGGGTGTGTTTTGCGCAAAAGTCGCAGTACAAGCCAACGCCAAAAACATCGGCCGTAGCGATCTGAGCGAGATACGGTTCATGGCACTTCCAGGTTTTTCGACAAGTCACTTGACGCTTTCCGGATGCCGATCGGTACTGCCACCGGTCTGTGAAGCATGTCAGCGCGGACCTTGAAGTCGCCTCATCGAGGCACAGAGGACTTCATATCCGTATGAGCAAACTCTCAAGTCTTTAAGACTGATCCGATGGGAACAAGGGCTGGAAATTTTTACATTGGGCTTTCCGCAATTAAAAACCCAGTCATGTCTATTCAATCGATCAAGTCGCTCGCAAGCAGTGTTCCCGCAACAGCGATGGATGCCAAAGCATCCCCATTTTCGAAGCCGTACGTTCGCAACGCGATGGCGGGCAAGACAAGCACGGTGGCACCCGCAAGTGCCAAAGACTCCAACTCCATGGCGCTATGGAGGCACGAGGTCTTCAAGGCTTGCGAAGAACAGGGCTTGGCGCGAGGCGAGGAAAAATACTTCCTGGTGGATGGCAAATTCATGGTGCTGCGACACACGGAGACCGGCGATGCCTACACGTTCCAGACGCAACAGCAGAATCACGACAACCGGTTCAGCGGACTCCAGCTCAAGAAGAATCTGGAGATGCGGTACAACACGGAGGTCGCAGGCTACGACTGTTCAAACAAAGAAGCGACGCAGCAATTCATGAATCTTGCGCAAGCGCTCGGCGTGCCGGCCGGCGGCGTTGAGAATGACATCGGATTCAGCTTATTGACATCGCGCTAGCACTTTTTCGATGTTCAGTGCCTCCTTGAACGGCGGACAGTTCGTTTGAGCCACTGCTCGATGTCGTCCACATAGGTGAACACCGCCGGCACCACCAGCAGACTCAGCACCGTCGACGTGATCAGCCCGCCGATCACCGCTATCGCCATCGGAGACCTGAAACTCGAATCCGCCGCGCCGAAGCCGACTGCGATCGGCAGCATCCCGGCGCCCATCGCGATGGTGGTCATGATGATCGGCCTTGCGCGCTTGTGGCAGGCGTCGCGCAACGCGTCCCAGCGGCTCATCGGTTCGACGGCGGGCCGGCCGTCGCTGCCGTCGTGGCCGCGGCGCGCGACCAGTGCGTATTCGACCAGCAGGATCGAATTTTTCGTCGCAACGCCCATCAGCATGATCAGGCCGATCAGCGACGGCATCGACAGCGCCTTCTGCGCGACCAGCAGCCCGACGAAGGCGCCGCCGAGCGCCAGCGGCAGCGCGCACAGGATGGTGATCGGATGCAAGAAATCCTTGAACAGCAGCACGAGCACGATGTAGATGCACAGCACGCCGGTCAGCATCGCGAGGCCGAAGCTGTTGAAGAGCTCGGTCATGACTTCCGCATCGCCGATTTCGGTCAGGCGCACGCCGGGCGGCAGGTTGCGGATCGACGGCAGTGCCATCGCCGCCGCCTTTGCATCGCCGAGTCCAAGGCCCGATAGTTCGATCTCGAAGTTGACGTTGCGCGAGCGGTCGTAGCGGTCAATGACGGCAGGGCCGCCTTCCAGCGTCAGGTCGGCCACTTGGCCGAGCATCACCGGGCCGCGCGCGCCGGGTACCGACAGCCGCTCCAGCAGCGCCAGATCCTTGCGTGCCGAGTCTTCGAGCTTCACCACGATCGGCACCTGCCGCTGCGCGAGGTTGAGCTTGGCGAGCGACTGGTCGTAGTCGCCGACGGTGGCAACGCGCAGCGTCTCGGCGATGGCCGAACTCGTCACGCCGAGGTCGGCGGCGCGGGCGAAGTTCGGTCGCACGGCTATTTCGGGGCGGATCAGGCTGGCTGTCGACGTGATGTTGCCGAGGCCGCGGATCGTGCGCAGATCGCGTTCGACGGCGCGCGCCGCCGTGGTCAGCGCGACCGGGTCTTCGCCCGACAGCCCGAGGATGTACTTCTCGCCCGACCCGCCGAGCCCGACGGTGCTCCGCACGCCGGGCAGGGATTCGAGCGCGCCGCGGATCTGGTTCTCGATCACCTGCTTGCGTGGCCGGTCGCCGCGCGCGTCGAGCTTGACCGTCAGCGTCGCCTTGCGCGTCTCGGCCGAACTCAGGCTGGCGACCGGATCGCCGCCCGCGCTGCCGCCGCCGACCGTCGTGTAGACGCTGCGCACATGCGCGATCTGCATCAGCCGCTGGCGTGCGGTCTCGGCGGTGGCGCTCGTCTG
>JAQGMX010000350.1 GCA_028292145.1 Variovorax sp. | reverse complement strand
GGGTGCGGCAACGTCAAATCCGAGCGACTTGGCATCGCGCATCGTGGCGTGGGAATCGATGCCGGCCATGTCGGCGCAGCCCGAAAGCGCGAGCAACAGC
The DNA here is from genome assembly GCA_028292145.1 of Variovorax sp. GTDB lineage: Bacteria > Pseudomonadota > Gammaproteobacteria > Burkholderiales > Burkholderiaceae_C > Variovorax. Next base: position 6,443 of record JAQGMX010000350.1, on the reverse strand, counting down.
GCTGCAGCGGCAGCGATGGGACCGATGGGGGCGGAGGCGGTGAATCGGATCATTTCTTGTCTTCACGGGTGGAAAGCGTCTGGGCGTTGGCCAGGATGCGACGCAGGAAGCCCTTGAGTTGCTCCCATTCGGCTTCGCTGAAGCCGGAAAGATGCTCGTTCTGGACGCGAGCGAGGATTTCGGGCACCTGCTGTGCAGCGGCACGGCCTTCGTCGGTCAGTTCGATGTTGACGACGCGCCGGTCTTCTACTGAACGCACGCGGCGGCAGAGCCCCTTGGCTTCGAGACGGTCGAGAAGGCGCGTCATCGCGCCGGCGTCGAGCAGGCATTCGCGCGCCAGTTCGGCCACGGTCGTGGCGGTGCCCATGTGCAGTTTGTGCAGAGGAATCCACTGCGGATAGGTCGGACTGCCAGGGTCGCACATCTGCCCTTCCACAGCCTGACCGACGGCCGTCAGGATGCGGCGCATCAGGTAGCCGACGCTCTCTTCCGCACGATAGGTCTCGGCGGAATAGAAAGTCGGAACGGCAGGTTTGTCGTGCGGCCGGAGGTTGGGATCAGCTTCTGTCATCGGGGCGCGATATTAGTTGCTTAGGCAATTACTGTCAAGGCGACCTTTGCAACGGCAACCGCTGGATAGAATTGGCGGATGGCCGAACCCGTCTCCCGCAACGCCGCTAAAGGCGCACCCAAATCCCTCTCCGGACTGCTCCCTTTCCTGCGGCCGTACCGGCTGCAGATTGCGCTGGCCGGACTGTTCCTCGTGCTCGCGGCTGGCGCAACGCTGGCGTTTCCGCTGGCGCTGCGCGAGCTGATCGACGGCGGCCTCGTGACGACCGATCGCGGCGCGCAGACGATGGCGCTGAGAGACCACTTCTTCCTGCTGTTCGCGGTGGCGGTGGCGCTGGGCGTGTTTTCCGCGGCGCGCTTCTATACGGTGAGCTGGCTCGGCGAACGCATTACGGCCAATCTGCGTAACGCGGTGTATGCGCATGTGTTGCGGCAGAGTCCGGCGTTTTTCGAAACCACGCAGACCGGCGAAGTGCTTTCGCGCCTGACCGCCGACACCACGCTGGTGCAGACGGTGGTCGGTTCATCGCTGAGCATGGGTCTGCGCAATGCGGTCATGGCCGTCGGCGCGCTGGGCGTGCTGGTCTGGACAAATCCTTACGTGATGGTGCAGGTGCTGGGGATACTGGTGCTGGTCGTGCTGCCGAGCATGTGGTTCGGGCGACGGGTGCGCAAACTGTCCCGCGCCAGCCAGGATCGGGTGGCTGATTCGAGCGCCATCGCCGCCGAAGTGCTGAACGCCATCCCGGTGGTGCAGAGCTACACATCGGAAGCACGCGAATCGGCACGCTTCGACGCGTCGACCGACGACGCCTTCCACACCGCCATCCGGCGCGCGAAAGCCCGCTCGGTGCTGGTCGCCTTCATCATCAGCGCGACCTCCGCTGCATTGCTTTGGGGCCTTTATCAAGGCACGCAGGCCGTGCTGCGCGGCGAAATCACCGCCGGCCATCTCGGCCAGACCGTCGTCTACGTGATCATTCTGGCCAGCGCCGCGGCCGTGCTGGGCGAGGTCTACGGCGATGTGCTGCGAGCGGCCGGCGCCACCGAACGCCTGATGGAACTGCTTCATGCACGGTCGGCCATCGCGTCCCCGGAACGGCCTGTTTCGGTGCCGGTTCCGCCGGCTGGCAGCGCCATTGCGCTCGACGCCGTGTCATTCAATTACCCGTCGCGCCCCAACACGCCCGCATTGCGCGACTTCAGCCTCAGCGTGGCGCCGGGGGAAACCGTGGCGCTGGTCGGCTCCAGCGGCGCTGGAAAAAGCACGGTCTTCCAATTGCTGCTGCGCTATTACGACCCGCAGGCCGGACGCATCGTGCTGGACGGCGCGCCGCTGGACGCGCTGTCGCTCGACGATCTCCGTCACCGCATCGGGCTGGTGCCGCAGGATGCGGTGATCTTCTCAGCGAGCGCGTTCGAAAACATCCGTTACGGCCGGCCGGAGGCTTCGAAAGACGAGGTCTACGCCGCCGCCCGTGCCGCTTTCGCAGACGATTTCCTGAAAGCGCTACCTGAGGGTTACGACACGTTTCTCGGCGAACGCGGCGTGCGGCTATCGGGCGGTCAACGCCAGCGCATCGCGATTGCGCGCGCGATGCTCAAGAACCCGCCGCTGCTGCTGCTCGACGAAGCCACCAGTGCGCTGGACGCCGAAAGCGAGCGGATGGTGCAGGCCGCGCTCGAATCGGCCATGGCCGGGCGCACCACGTTGGTCATAGCCCATCGGTTGGCCACCGTGCAGAAAGCCGACCGCATCGTGGTGCTCGACCACGGGCAGATCGTCGAGCAAGGCACGCACGCTGCGCTCGTCACACAAGGCGGGATGTACGCCAAATTGGCATCCCTGCAGTTCGTCGCCTGATTCGCTTGTGCCACGAATGATGGCCGCTCGGCGGACCTGAAGTAGGCCGTTCGGCCTACCCCAAAAATCCATAAAATGTTAACGGAAGTGACATTCTCGAGATTTTTGTTAACATTTTCATCTAGATTCCTTTGAAATTGAGCCAAAAGCATTAACAATCACATACATGCTGTTGCTCAAGTCAGCTTGCAGTCACCAAGTTGCATGTCGCGATGCTTGGAAATGCGAAGGAGTGGAATCGATGATATTGGACCTCGCTCAAGATGCACCTGCATCCGTCACCGACAAGAAGCCCGCGCTCGACAAGTTCGAGCGACGCCAATCTGCGGTCACTCCCCCGAGAACGATTTCGGCCGCTTTTCGCGTTTCGGTACTTGTAACGGCGTATCGCCGGCCGCACCAACTTGAAGAAGCGCTGGCAAGCCTGGCAATGCAGGACCACTCGCTGATCGGCGAGATCGTCGTCAGCGACGACAGTCCGGCCGATGAAGCCAAAGCCAACCAGGCGATCATCGAAACCAGCGAACTGCGCCCGCTGATCCGCTACTTTCATCACTCGCCGTCGCTGGGCTGCTATCCCAATCACTGGTTCCTGGCACGGCAGGCGCGGTACGCCCACATGATGTTCCTGCATGACGACGACGCTCTCTGCGCCGGGACGCTTGCCAGCCTGGTCGAAGCGTGCAAGCAGGAAACCGACCCGAACGTCCGTCTCTGGTTCGGTCGAAACATCATCATGGACGTCGACGGCAAGGTCGATATTGCGGTGTCGGACGCCCACAACGCCAAGTACGACCGCGCCGGCAGCGGTGCGGTGCGTCAGGTGTGGGAATGGTGCCTGCACGAATCCGTGCCGCCGAACTCTTTTCTTGTCGGCACCGACGACTATCGCCGTCTCATGCAGGGCAAGCGCGACGGCAATGTCGGCGACTTCGGTTTCGTCGTGCGGCTCGCGAACAGTGGCGCGCGTGCCCGCTTCATCGCACGGGACATGTCTTTCTACCGCGTACAGGCCGCTTCGAGCACATCGTCGGGCCGCGGCGTCGACGTGCATCGCGCCTATGAGATTGCGACGAGTCTGCGCGTGCCGCCCGAGTTCGAAGCCCTGAAACACCGGCGTTTCAACCCGATGGCACTCACCGCCACGGTCCGGCACGCGCGCGACGGCGAACGGCGCGAAGCCTGGGATCTCTACCGGTCGAAGGCCTGGACATGGCGCCAGCGCCTATCGCTGCGCGGGATCGCCGTGCTGGCCATGTTGCTGACGCCCCGCTTCGCCTGGAACTGGACGCTCAGCAACGGCGCCTGATCTCTTTCACATCCGCACTTTTCGCAGAAGGTCATCGCAGTGCACATTACCGTCACCAAGCCGTTTCTCCCGCCGATGGCGAGCTACAACACCCAGATCGAGGGCATCTGGGCCCGCGAATGGCTCACCAACAATGGGCCGCTGGTCAACGAGCTCGAACTGGAGCTCAAGGACCGCTTGGAACTCCAGCACCTGCTCTTCGTGACCAACGGCACGATCGCTCTTCAGCTGGCGATCAAGGCGCTGAAGCTCGAAGGCGAGGTCCTCACGACGCCGTTCAGCTACGTCGCGACGACATCCAGCCTGGTCTGGGAGAACTGCAAGCCCGTGATGGTCGATATCTGCCCGCGCACGCTGAACATCGATGCGTCGAAGATCGAAGCTGCCATCACCGAGCGCACGACCGGCATCATGGCCACGCACGTGTTCGGCAACCCCTGCAACATCGAGGCGATCGACGAGATCGCCAAGCGGCGCAACCTGAAGGTGATCTATGACGCAGCGCATGCATTCGGCACGCGCTACAAGGGCAAGACAGTTTTCGACTACGGTAACGCTTCGGCCTGCAGCTTTCACGCGACCAAGCTCTTTCATACGACCGAAGGCGGCGCCGTCATCACGCCGGACCCGGAAACTTTGCGCGAGCTGGCGACGATGCGAAACTTCGGGCACATCAACCCGGCTGAGTTCGGCGGTGTCGGAATCAACGGCAAGAATTCCGAGTTCCACGCCGCAATGGGTCTGTGCAACCTGCCCTTCATCGACGATATCCTGGCGCGTCGGAAATCGATCTACGAGCGCTACGTCGCCAAGCTCGAAGGCGTGAACGTGGAACTGCAGCAGATCCAGCCGGACGCCGAATGCAACTACGCCTACTTTCCGGTGATTGTCGAATCGGAAGAAGTCCTGCTGCGCGTGATCCAGGAACTGAACAACCACCGCATCTTTCCGCGTCGGTATTTCTATCCGTCGCTGTCGAACCTCAGCTATGTCGGCAAGCAACACACGCCGATCGCAGATTCAATCGCCTGCCGCGTCATGTGTCTGCCGGTCTATCACACACTGTCGGACAGCGAAATCGACATGGTCTGCCGCGTGCTGCAGCGCGCGCTGAACTACGCGCACGACACCGTCGTCGATTCGGCGATGCTGGAAGTCTGAGCTACTGAAGCGTTTCCTTGAGCGCGTCGGGCACGGGCAGCGGCATGACGTCGATTCCCTCCTCCACCAGCGCTTCGGCCTGGGCACGGGTGGCGCGGCCGCGAATGCCGCGCTCCTCCGCCTCGCCGTAGTGCATCTTTCGCGCTTCGTCGGCAAAACGCTCGCCGACATCCTCGGTCCGGGCCATGACCTCGCGGATCGCACGCATCCAGTGCGCAGCATCGGGCACTCCCGCGTCTGGCGTGGCGGCAACCTGCTGCGATGCGCGAGGCTCCTGGGCGCCGCTCAGATTCAGTCGCGGTGCAGCCAGGAGTTTGATCACATCCCTTTCGCCGCAGATCGGACACTCGACCAGTCCGGCGGCAAGCTGCAACTCGAACGCATCGCCGGACGCGAACCAGCCCTCGAAGCCATGGCCTTGCGCGCAGCGGAGATCGAGAACCTTCATTCGCCGATTATCGGCGGCGCGCCAGCGGTCAGGCGGCCTGCCAGTCGAGCACCCAGGCGCCGGACTGGACATTCTGCAGCCAGAGCATGCAGGTGAGCGTCTTCGCGTCGGTGACGGTTCCATCGCGGCACCATCCGGACAGCGCTTCCGGGCTGGCCGTGAAGACGTCGACGAACTCGCCGTCGTCCAGCTTTCTTTCGCCCAGCGAAAGGCCCCGGGCGAAATAGACGTGAATGATCTCCGTCGAATAGGCGACGGCCAGGTGCATCAGTCCGGCGTAGGCCCATTCGTCGGCGGTGTAGCCGGTTTCTTCCTGCAGCTCGCGCTGGCCGCACAGGAGCGGGTCTTCGCCAGCGTCCAGCTTGCCTGCAGGAAATTCGGTCATGACCTGCGCGACGGGATAGCGGAACTGCCGTTCCAGCACGACGTCACCGTTGTCCAGCAGCGGAATCACGACCACGGCACCGGGGTGGATGACATACTCGCGCGTGGCTGTCGTCCCGTCGGGAAGGCTCACGGTGTCGCGGCAGGCATGAAGAAAGTTGCCTTTGACCAGCACTTCGCCGCTGACCTTCTTCTCCAACAGATGCGGCTCCTCTGGAGTCGCTGTGTGCGCGTTCGTCATGTGCGATGTTTTCTGTGTTTGAGCAGGTACCGCCAAGTGAATCCCGGGAATGCCAGCACGATGAAGAGCGCGCCGGTGACCGTGTAGAACTCCCAGCCCTGCGGTGCGATCTGGCCGACGCGATGCTCGAAAAGAAGACCCACGGCACCGGACAACGCATAAAAAAACAGAAGCTCGCCGATGCGGATCGACAACGGCTTCGTCGCCGACCTGAGCGGCAAGACCGCCACTAGGCGCTCATTGACGAACGGCAGGTTGGCCGCGACCAGCGCGAACAGCAACACCACCCAGACGGAAACGGTTTGCGTCACTCCGCTCGCATCGCCGGCCGCTGGCGGCTTATTTGGCCAGCGTGGCCACGATGGCCTGCGCGCAAAGCGTCATCAGGCCGCCGGGAACGATGCCGAGGATCAGGATCAACGCGCCGTTGAGCGTGAGCACGAAACGAACGTCGCGCGGCGCTGAC
>JAQGMX010000313.1 GCA_028292145.1 Variovorax sp. | reverse complement strand
CAGGCGGAAACGCAGGCGATAGCGCAGCTCCAGCTCGCGGACTTCGCCGGCGGCGTTGGTCGAGAGCACGTAACGGGTGCGCTCCTCGCCGAGGATGTCCAGAACCACTTCGGCTTCGCGCTGCCGCTCGGCCGGAAGCACTTCCACCGTGCCTGCGGATGCCAGATTGCGCCGCAGGTAATTGATGAAAGCCGTGTTGCCGGGAATGGAGATCGATTTGAAGGCGAAGACCGGCGGCTTGCGCAGCGCGAAGCCGCAACCGGCCAGCCCTGCCACGGCCAGCGCACTGCCCGCGACCGAAAAGGAAGCGGCGAGCAGCCGGCGGCGCGATGTGGAGTGGTGCGTCATGAATGCCATAGCAAGGTAAGAGCCAAAAAAACAGATCAGAGGACCACGTTGACCAGGCGCCCCGGCACCACGATCACGCGCTTGACCGCAGCGCCGGCAGCGAAAGTCACGAAATCGTCGCAGGCCAGCGCCATCGCCTCGATCTCGTCCTTGCTTGCCGAAGCCGGCACCAGCAGTTTGCCGCGCAACTTGCCGTTGACCTGAAGCATCAGCTCGACCTCGTCCTGCACCAGCGCGGCTGGGTCGACCTGCGGCCAGGGCGCGTCGAGCAGGTCGCCGTGGGCCTTGTCGTGGCCGAGCTGTTGCCAGAGCTGGTGCGCGATGTGCGGCGTGGCCGGGTAGAGCACCCGCAGCAGGATGCCGAAACCTTCGTGAAGCGCAAAAGCGTCGCCTGGCGAGCCGTCCGGCTTGAACGATTCCAGCGCATTCAGCAGCTTCATCGCGCCGGAAACGACGGTGTTGTATTGCATGCGCTGGTAGTCGTAGTCGACCTGACGCAGCACCGTGTGCACCTCGCGGCGCAGCGCCTGGGCCGCCTTGCCGAACGCGGAAGGCCGGCCCGGAATGCCGCCAGCCTCGATCGCGGCCTGCTGCGCTGCGCCGAAGTTCCAGACCCGGCGCAGAAAGCGGTAGCTGCCCTCGACCGCCGCATCGTTCCACTCCAGCGTGGCTTCGGGCGGCGCGGTGAACATCGTGTAGAGGCGTGCAGTGTCGGCGCCGTATTTTTCGATCAGGTCCTGCGGGTCGACGCCGTTGCGCTCGCTCTTGCCCATCTTGCCGACGCCGCCGTATTCCACGGTGGAGCCGTCGGCCAGCGTGCCGCCGGTGATGCGGCCCTGCGCATCGAGCACGGCAATGACTTCGAGCGGCGGGAAATAGTCCTTGCCGCCCTTCTCGCCGCGCCGGAAATAGATCTGGTTGAGCACCATGCCCTGCGTGAGCAGCTTGCTGAAGGGCTCGTCGACCTTCACCAGGTCGAGGTCGCGCATCACCTTGGTCCAGAAACGCGCGTAGAGCAGGTGAAGAATCGCGTGTTCGATGCCGCCGATGTATTGGTCCATCGGCATCCAGTAGGCCGCGCCCTCGCCGACCATCGCCTGATCGTTCTTCGGGTCGCAATAACGCATGAAGTACCAGGAAGAATCGACGAAGGTGTCCATCGTGTCGGTTTCGCGGCGCGCGGGCTTGCCGCAGACCGGGCACACCACGCCGGCGTGAAAACCTTCGTGCTTGATCAGCGGATTGCCCGATCCGTCGGGTACGCAATCGGTCGGCAGCACGACCGGCAGATCCTTCTCGGGCACCGGCACCGCGCCGTGCTCGTCGCAATGGATGATCGGGATCGGCGTGCCCCAGTAGCGCTGGCGGCTCACGCCCCAGTCGCGCAGGCGCCAGGTGGTCTGCTTCTCGCCCAGGCCCTTGTGTTCGAGCGTGTGCGCGACGGCGGCGACGGCTTCCTTGAAGGACATGCCGCTGAAGTTGTCGGAATTGATGGTGACGCCGCGCTGCTTGTCGGCGTACCAGTCCTGCCACTTGTGATAGTCGAAGTGCGGCTCGCCGTCGACCAGCACCACCTGGATGATCTCGATGCCGTACTTGTTGGCGAACGCGAAATCGCGCTCGTCGTGCGCCGGCACGCCCATCACCGCGCCGTCGCCGTAGCCGATCAGCACGTAGTTGCCGACCCAAACCGGCACCTGCTCCTCGGTGATCGGGTGCGTCACGGTCAGGCCGGTCGGCACGCCCTTCTTCTCCTGTGTGGCCAGTTCGGCCTCGGTGGTGCCGCCGCCCTTGCATTCCTCGATGAACGCGGCGACCTTCGGGTCGGATCTGGCGGCGTGCAGCGCCAGCGGATGCTCCGGCGCGACGGCGCAGAAGGTCACGCCCATGATGGTGTCGGCGCGCGTCGTGAAGACGTACATGCGGCCGTCCAGGATCGCCTTGCCGTCGTCGCCGCGGATGTCGTGCGTGAAGGCGAAGCGCACGCCTTCGCTCTTGCCGATCCAGTTCTCCTGCATCAGCTTGACGCGCTCGGGCCAGCCGGGGAGCTTGCTCTGCGTGTGTTCGAGCAGTTCGGGCGCGTAATCGCTGATCTTCAGGTAGTAGCCGGGAATCTCGCGGCGCTCGACCGTCGCGCCGGTGCGCCAGCCCTTGCCGTCGATGACCTGCTCGTTGGCCAGCACGGTCTGGTCGACCGGGTCCCAGTTCACGACCTGCGTCTTGCGGTAAGCGATGCCTTTTTCGAGCATCTTCAAGAACAGCCACTGGTTCCACTTGTAATAGCTCGGATCGCAGGTGGCGATTTCGCGGCTCCAGTCGATCGCCAGGCCCATCGCCTGGAGCTGGCCGCGCATGTAGTCGATGTTCTCGTAGGTCCACTTGGCCGGCGGTACGCCGTTCTTGAGCGCCGCGTTCTCGGCCGGCAGGCCGAAGGCGTCCCAGCCCATCGGCATCAGCACGTTGTAGCCCGACATGCGCAAGTAGCGCGTGAGCATGTCGTTGATCGTGTAGTTGCGCACATGGCCCATGTGCAGCTTGCCGCTCGGGTACGGCAGCATCGAGCAGGCGTAATACTTCTTCTTCAGGTCGCCGCGCGCATTGCGCGCGTGCTCGACGACGCGATAGGCATCGGCGGCGGTCCACTGGGCCTGGGCGGCGGTTTCGACGTCGGCGGGTTTGTAGCTGGGATTCATGAGGCTGTTGGCAACGGCCCGGCGCTGATCGGCCGGGGAAGCCGATTATCGCGGCTCGGGCCCGGCTCAATCCACCTCGCCGCGCCTGGGCATGTCGGCGCCGCGCCGCGAACAGGTGATCGCAGCGGCCCTGGCTGCGAAGTCGAGCATTTCCGCCATGTGCGCCGCATCCATCGCGCCCAACGAAGCCGCATCGAGCAGGCCGTGCTCTTCCAGCCAGCACAGCAGCGCCGCCTGGAAGGTGTCGCCGGCGCCGACGGTGTCGACCACCTGCACCTTCGGCGAGCCCGATTCGGCCTGCCCCGCCGCCGTCCACGCACTCGCGCCGTCGCCGCCGCGCGTGACCACCACCATCGCCGCGCCCTGCGCCAGCCAGCGCGAAGCGACCTGCGCCGGCGTTTCTTCCGGATACAGCAGCGTCAGGTCTTCGTCGCTCGTCTTCATCAGATGGACGACTTCCGCCATGCCGGCGACCACGGTGCGCCAGCGCTGCACGTCGGGCTCGACGTTGAGCCGCACGTTCAGGTCGTAGGCGACCAGCCGGCGGCTGCGTTCGCTGGCAGCCAGCATTCGCAGCGCGCTGCCGACCGGTTCGACCACCATCGCGTAGGAGCCGAACTGCAGCGCCCGCGCCTGCGGCGGCAGCGACGGCAGGTTGTCCGCGGTGATCTGGCGGTCGGCAGCGCCGGTGCCGTGGAACGCATAGCGCGGCACGCCCAGCGCATCGACGCTGACCACGCTGAGCGTCGTCGGTGCATCGCTTCGCACGGTCAGCGACGTGTCGACACCTTCGGCGCGCAGCGATGCCAGCAGGCGTTCGCCGAAGGCATCCGTCGACAGACCGGCCAGGAAAGCGACCGGCAGACCCAGCCGCGCCAGCCCCTGCGCCACGTTCAGCGGCGAGCCGCCGATGCGCGCGTCCAGCTGAAGCCCGACGGGCGTGACCGCGCCCACATACACATCCATCAGCGCTTCGCCGCAGACCACGAACATGGAAGGCTCCCTGATTTCCGACGTTGACTTGCTCATCGCCTCACCGACCTCAGCGCGCAGCCGCCCAGCCCTTGTAATCCTTGACGTTGGCGCGCGTGATCAGCGTCGACGGCAGCAGCACCATCGTCTGCGCCGGCGGCTTGCCGTTGAGCACGTCCTGGGCGATCTCGACCGCCTTCTGCGCGATCGCGAACGGATCCTGGCTCGCGGACGCCTGCACCTGCGTGTCGGCCTTGAGCGCGCCTTCGATGTCGGGTGCGCCGTCGACCGAGGCGATCACGATGTTCTTGCGGTTCAGTTGGCGGGCGGCCAGATCGGTGCCGATGGCCTGCGGATCGTTGATGGTGAAAACCGCGTCGATCTTCGGGAAGCGCGTGAGGTGGTTCTGCATCACGTTCAGGCCGCCTTCGCGCGAGCCCTTGGCGTCCTGGTCGTCCGACAGCACCTTGATGTCCGGGTTCTTCTTGAACACCGACTTGCAGCCGTTCACGCGGTCGATCACGGCCGACACCTGCGGACCGTTCTGGATGATCACGTTGCCCTTGCCGCCGAGCTTCTCGACGATGAACTGGCAGGCGATCTCGCCGGCCTGCACGTTGTTCGTCTGCACCGCCGCATCGGCGCCGCTGGCCGCCACGTCAACGCCGACCACCGCGATGCCGGCCTTCTTGGCCTTGGCGATCGCCGGGGCGATGGCTTTGGCGTCGACCGCGTTCACCAAAATCATGTCGACGCCCGAGGCGATGAAGCTGTCGATCTGGGAGAACTGCTTGCCCAGGTCGTAGTCGGCCGACAGCGCTGTGACCTTGGCTGCCGGATTGATCTGCTTGACCTTGGCTTCGGCGCCCTTGGCGAGCGAGACGAAGAACGGATTCCCGAGCGAGCCGAGCGTGATGCCCACGCTCTTGATCTGGCGGGCTTGCTGCGCCTGGGCCAGCGGAGTTGCAAGTGCGGCCGCGACCACGGCGAGTGCGATGAGGGATTTGCGCATTTTGAGTGTCTCCTGACGATGAAATGAAGCGAACTACTTGACTGAATCTGCTCGAAAGACACCGCGGAACCGGCTCTGCCGGGCCGCTGGTGTCGCCCCCTGCAAGGGGGTTGGCGCTGCGACACGAAGTGCGCAAGCCTGGGGGTGTGCCTATGTTCTTGCGGAGTCCTTGCGGCGATAACGGTCCAGAGCCACCGCGCCGATGATCACCAGCCCCTTGACGATGTACTGCCAGATGTCGGAGACACCCGTCAGGATCAGCCCGTTGGTCAGCACCGCGATGATCAGCGCGCCGATCAGCGTGCCGAGGATCGAACCGGTGCCGCCGACGAAGCTCGTGCCGCCCAGGATTACTGCGGCGATGGCATCGAGCTCGTACGAAGCGCCCAGTTGCAGGCCGTTCGCCGCATAAAGACGCGCGGAAGCCATCACGCCGCCCAGTCCGGCCAGCAGACCCGACGTGGCATAGACGAACAGCAGCACCGCCCAGACCTTGATGCCGGCCAGCCGCGCCGCTTCCGGGTTGCCGCCGACCGAATAGATGTTGAGCCCCAGCACCGTGCGGCGCAGGATGAACCACGAAAACGCCACCACCGCGAAAGCGATGATCACCAGCCACGGCACGCCCAGCACCTCGGCGTTGCCGATGAAGGCGAAAGGCAACTCGGGGTTGAACACCGTGGCGTCGTTCGCCAGCAGCCGCGCGATACCGCGCACCGCCGTCAGCGAGCCGAGCGTCACGATGAACGCCGGCAACTTCACGAAAGCGATCAGCACGCCGTTGATCAGCCCGAACAGCAGGCCGCAGGCCATGCCGCCGACGATGCCCAGCATGCCGAACTCGGGAATCTTCGACACCAGCATCGCGACCACGGCCGACGCCGCGAGGATCGAGCCGACCGACAGGTCGATGCCGGCCGTCAGGATCACGAAGGTCATGCCGGTGGCCAACACGATGTTGATCGACGCCTGCTGCGTCATGATCGACAGGTTCTGCAGGCTGAAGAAGTTCTCGCTCGCCAGGCTGAAGCCGATGCACAGCAGCACCAGAACCGGCAGCATGCCGAGCATGCGGATCAGTTCCTTGGCCGTCGGGCGCGGCGCAGCCGACAGCGGAGCTGTCTGGAGGGTGGGATGGGGGTTGCTCATGATGGGTCTCTCTTTATGGGACTCGGGGTTTTCAGTGCAGCGCCGGCACCGCGCCGGTTGCTCCGGTGGCGCCGGTCGCGAGCGCGACGATGTTTTCCTGCGTCATGGCACGGCCGCTCTCGCCGCCCACTTCGCCGACCAGCCGGCCTTCGCGCATCACCATGACGCGGTCGCAGATGCCGACCACTTCGGCCAGTTCGCTGGAAATCACCAGCACAGCCACGCCGCGGCGCGCGAGTTCGTCGATCAGCCGGTAGATCTCGCTCTTGGCGCCGATGTCGACGCCGCGCGTCGGCTCGTCGAGGATCAGCACGCGGGGGCCGAGTTCGAGCAGCCGCGCGATCAGCACCTTCTGCTGGTTGCCGCCCGAGAGCGAACCGACGTTCACCCGCGGCGATGCGACGCGGATCGACAGCTGCCTGATCGCGTCCTTCGCGCGCTGCAACGCCCGGTTGCCGTCCATCACGCCGCCGGCGCGGGCGTCGCGCGGGCAGACCATCACGTTGATGTTGTCGCGCACCGACAGGTCGAGGAACAGACCCTGGCCCTTGCGGTCTTCCGTCAGGTAGAGGATGCCGCTGCGCATGGCGTCCGCCGGCTTGCGGATGTCGAGCTCGGTGCCCGCGCCGTTCAGCCGCACGTCGCCGGTGACGCGCTCGTCGGCGCCGAAGATCAGGCGCGCCAGCTCGGTGCGGCCCGCGCCGACCAGCCCGGCCAGCCCCAGCACCTCACCCGCGTGCAGTTCGAAGCTGCAGTCGTGCACCCGCCGGCCGTCGCCCATGTGGCTGACGCTCAGCGCCTTTTCGCCGGTGCGGTGGCCCAGGCCTTCCTTTCGGTAGAAGCCCGACAGGTCGCGCCCCACCATCATCTTCACCAGCTTGTCGCGCGTGAGTCCGGCGCGGTCGAGCGTGCCGACGTAGCTGCCGTCGCGCAGCACCGTGACCTCGTCGGCCAGCTCGTCGATCTCGTCCATGCGGTGGCTGATGTACAGGATCGCCAGGCCTTCGTCGCGCAGACGCTTGATCAGCACGAACAGCCGGTCGGTTTCGTGCGTGGAAAGCGGCGTGGTCGGCTCGTCCATCACCAGGATGCGGCAATCGAACTGCACGGCGCGGGCGATTTCCACCAGCTGGCGCTGCGCGATCGACAGCGTCGAAACCACGGTCGTCGGCCCGAAATCCGCGCCCAGCCGCTGCAACGTGCCTGCGCAGGCCGACGTCATCCCGGCACGGTCGACCATGCCGTTGCGGCGCATCGGCCGGCCCATGAAGATGTTCTCGGCCACGCTGAGGTTCGGCGCCAGGCTCAATTCCTGGTAGATCACCGAGACGCCCAGGTTCTTCGCGGCGATCGGCCCGTCGATGTTCACCCGCCTGCCGTCGATCAGGATCTGCGCGCCGGCGTCCGGCATGTAGGCGCCCGAGAGGATCTTCATCAGCGTCGACTTGCCCGCGCCGTTCTCGCCCATGAGCGCGTGTACGCGGCCGGCGGTGGCTGTCAGGCGCACGTCCTGCAGCGCACGCACGCCGGGGAAGGTCTTGGAGATGCCGCGCAGTTCGAGCAGCGGCGGCGCCAGATCCGGGATTTCCGGGTTTTCAGACATGAACGTCCTCCTGCATCGTGCGATGCGAACGGCCGCGCAGCACGTCGGCGCGCGGCGAGAAATTGAAGAACATCGGCAGACTGGCCGCCCCGACCGCGCCAGCGTCGGCCCGGAAGCTTCCCCGCATGAGGCGCGGCGTCTGGCGCGATTCGGGCGCGATCAGCCGCAGCCCGACGTCGACGCGCCGGATCAGCTGGTCGATCAGGCCGGCGTCGATGTCGCTGTCGATCACCACGGCCGGCAG
>JAQGMX010000311.1 GCA_028292145.1 Variovorax sp. | reverse complement strand
TGGCGGTCGCCGATACGCGCGTTGCCGGCATCCTGATGTTCGACGGCTACAGTTTTCCCAGCCGCCGCTGGTACTGGGAACGCACGTTCTGGCGCGCACTCGCAGCGCCGACCAACCCGGCCGTCATTGGCAAGACCATCCGCTGGATGCGGCGCAAGCTGCTCAACATCGCAACCACGCCACCAGTGGATATCTTTCGCGTCGATGAGGAATCGCCCGAAGAAATTCAGTCGATCTTCAAGAATTCGATGAACGAAATCACGCAACGAGGCGTTGCCGTGTACCTGCTTTACTCGGGCACCCAACACGTGCGCGATCGCAGCCGCGACCACCTGGGTCCGCTGGTGCGCGAGCCCTTCGCGGCAAAGGTGAAGTACGAATTCGCGCGCGACATCGACCACACCTTCACGTCGATCGCCGCACAGCAGGCTTTCATGGTGCGTGCATCCGCATGGGCGCTGGGCGTCGCATCGGAATTCACGGTCCCGTTGTCGACCGGCGCTGCCAGCGAACCGATATCGCTCGCAGCGTTCAACCAGCGCCGCGTGACTGCGCAGGTGGCGCCGATCGCGCAACGGCCGGTTGGCGCTGCAGCCAACTGACGCCGGGCGGCTCGCCCGCCTGTTCCCGCAGCGGCCGCCAATCCGGTCAGGCTGCGTGGATGCGCCGCCCGACCCTTAAAATCGGTCGCTCCTCAGCCTCTGGATATACCCCATGAACCGCTGCAAAGGCCTCCCGAGAAGCCCTGCCCTGCCGGCACTGTCTGCACTATCTGCGAAATTCGCAACCGCCGGCCTTGCGATCTGCCTGACGCTTCCCGCGCAGGTCCACGCGCAGTCCACAGCCGAACTCGCGCAGACCGCGACCCAGAACGAAGCCGCTGTCGGCGGACGCAATTTCCCCATCGGTACGCTGCGCGGCCGGTTGCAGGTGGTCGACGCGCCCGAAATCCAGCTCGACGATAAAGCCGACCGAATGTCGCCCGGCGTTCGTATCCGCAATGCGCAGAACATGCTCATGACGCCGGCATCGTTGGTCGGCCAGCCGCTGGCGGTCAACTACACGCGCGACGTATCCGGCCTGGTGTCGCTCGTCTGGATCCTTTCAGAAGCTGAAGCCGCAAGCGCCAGAACATCGGCAGAGAAGCCGTTCCTCAACTTCTGGCCTTTCGTACGCAGTTCCGGCACCGACGACGGCAGCTAACCCCAGATTCCCGAGATTCCACGATGTCCAAAAAAGTTTTTATCAAGACCTTCGGCTGCCAGATGAACGAGTACGACTCGGACAAGATGGCCGACGTGCTGCATGCCGCGCAAGGCTACGAACCGACGCAGAACGTCGACGAGGCCGACCTGATCCTGTTCAACACCTGCTCGGTGCGCGAAAAAGCGCAGGAAAAGGTCTTCAGCGACCTCGGCCGCATCAAGCACCTGAAGGCGCGCGGCGTGAAGATCGGCGTCGGCGGATGCGTGGCGAGCCAGGAAGGCGCGGCGATCATCGCGCGCGCGCCGTACGTCGACATCGTCTTCGGCCCGCAGACGCTGCACCGCCTGCCAGAAATGCTGGCCCAGCGCGACATCCAGGACCGGCCGCAGGTCGACATCAGCTTTCCGGAGATCGAGAAGTTCGATCACCTGCCGCCGGCGCGGGTCGACGGCGTGACGGCTTTCGTGTCGATCATGGAAGGCTGCTCCAAGTACTGCAGCTACTGCGTGGTGCCCTACACCCGCGGCGAGGAAGTCAACCGCCCGCTCGACGACGTGCTGGTCGAAATCGCCGGGCTGGCCGACCAGGGCGTGCGCGAAATCACGCTGCTGGGCCAGAACGTGAACGCCTACCGCGGATCGATGGGCGGCACGACGGAGATCGCCGACTTCGCGTTGCTGATCGAGTACGTCGCCGAGATCCCCGGCATCGAGCGCATCCGCTACACCACCAGCCATCCGAACGAATTCACGCCGCGCCTGATCGAGGCCTATGCCAAGGTGCCGCAACTCGTGAGCCACCTGCATCTGCCGGTGCAGCACGGCAGCGACCGCATCCTGATGGCGATGAAACGCGGCTATACCGCCATGGAATACAAGAGCACGGTCCGCAAGCTGCGCGCGATCCGTCCCGCGCTCGCGCTCAGCAGCGACTTCATCGTCGGCTTCCCCGGCGAGACCGACGAGGATTTCGCGAAGATGATGAAGCTGATCGCCGACATGGAATTCGACGCCAGCTTCAGCTTCATCTTCAGCCCGCGTCCGGGCACGCCCGCCGCCGCGCTGCACGACGACACGCCGCACGAAGTCAAGCTGGCGCGCCTGCATGAACTGCAGGCCGCCATCGACCGCAACGTCAAGCGCTTCGGCGAACGGCTGGTCGGCACGACGCAGCGGGTGCTGGTCGAGGGCGCATCGCGCAAGGATGCGAACGAATTGATGGGCCGCACCGACTGCAACCGCGTCGTCAATTTCGCGGGCGATGCGCGACTGATCGGCCAGATGGTGGATCTGCGCATCGAGCGTTCGCTGGCTTACACGCTGCGCGGCGAAGTGCCGACGCGCGAAGCGACGACGGTCGACGCAGCGGTGTTTGCCGCCTGATGCCGAAGCTCAATGCCGCGCGCGGCTCTTTCCAGCAACTCCTGCTCTTCGCCTTCCTGCTGATCACCGCGCTGCTGGTCGGCGTGGCACTGCGCTCGGTCTTCCAGTACGACGCGCTGCTGGCACAGAGCCGCAACGCGGCATCGCGCGCGCTGGCGCTGTCGGGCGCCGCGCAGTCGCTGGCCGAACGCAGCGCCGCGATGGAACGCGCCGGTCGCCAGTCGCTGGTGCTGAACGACGCGGTGCTGCGACGCCGTTTCACCGACGCTTCGCGCGACGCCCAGAGCGTGCTCGGCCGGCTGGTGGAGAACGGCGTGCCGCCCGCGGCCGCCGATGCCTGGCGCACCCAGTCGGGTGCGATCGAGGCGCTGCTCGCCGGCCCGACCGAAACCGCCCTGTCGCGCGAAGGTGCGATGGCAATGCAGTTCCGCGATCTGGACAGCCTCAACACCGACATTGCGCAACAGGCGCAGACGCAGATCGAGGCGCAGAACAACGCGCTGTCGACCCGCATCGAGGACGCGCGCCTGCGGCTGATGCGCCAGGTGCTGGCGGCCAGCGCGCTGGCGGTGGCGCTGGCGCTGGCCTTCGGCGTCTGGCTGGCGCGGCCGTTCAAGCGGCTGCAGCGCGCCATCGTCGGCCTGGGCGAGAACCGGCTCGACGAACCGATCGACATCCGCGGTCCGGCCGACGTGCGGCGCGTGTCGCAGCAGCTCGAATGGCTGCGACTGCGGCTGACCGAACTCGACGCCGACAAGGCGCGCTTCCTGCGCCACGTCTCGCATGAGCTCAAGACGCCGCTGGCAGCGCTGCGGGAAGGTATTTCGCTGCTGGAAGACGGCGTGACAGGCGCGCTGAATCCGGCGCAGAGCGAAGTCGCGCAGATCCTTCAGCAAAACGCGATTTCGCTGCAAAGCCAGATCGAGGCGTTGCTGCGCTTCAATGCGGCGGCTTTCGAGGCGCGCGACCTGCATCGCCAGCGCACCGATCTGCTGCCGCTGATCGAAGAGCAGATCGAGGCGCAGCGGCTGCAGTGGCAGGGCTCGGGGCTGCAGGTGCAGGTTGAAGGCGAGCCGCTGGCGATCGTGGTCGATCCGACCAAGCTCGGCACGGCGCTGGCGAACCTGTTGTCGAACGCGATCCGCTTCTCGGCGCGCGGCGGGACGATCCGTTTCGACGTTTCCTCGACGCCCGAGACGGCGCGCATCGACATCGCCGACGCCGGCCCCGGCATTGCCGAAGGCGATCGGGACCGGGTTTTCGAGCCTTTCTTCCGCGGCGAACGCCAGCCGGAACATGCGCTCAAAGGCACAGGGATCGGTCTTTCGATCGTGCAGGAGTACATTGCAGCGCACGGTGGCCGCGTCACGCTGCTGCCCGACGGACCGGGTGCCAGGTTCCGCATCGAGCTGCCCCGGTCGGTGTGAATCCAGCTTCGCGCCACCGTCCGCCGACATCCAGAACATTCCCGCGTACCTTCGTTCCATGCTGCCCTCGTTCGCTCGCAAATCATCCCGTGCCGCAACCGCCGGCCTTCTCGCGGCTTCGTCCTTGCTGACGGCGTGCACCGCGCCGGTTTCGGCGCCGGAGGCCAAGGCGCAGGCGCAATCGCGTGCGCAGGCCAGGGTCGAGGCCAAGATCGCGAAGGAGATCGAAGCCCAGGCCCAGGCGCTGACGCCGCCCACAGTGCGGGTGATGCCGGTCGAGGCCGAGCCGGTCGCGCCGGCCACGCAGTCGCCGCTGGCTTACGTACCGTCCGGCCTGAGCCCGCTCACGGCCATGCTTCTGTATGCGGACAAGCTTCGGCAGCTCGGGTCGGGCGAGCTGGCGGCGGAGCTGTCGCGGCTCGGCGATCCGGCGGATTCGCCGACGACGCAGATGCAGGTGGCGCTGGCGCTCGCTCAAACGCGGGCGCCAGCGGATCTGGCGCGCGCGCTCGGCCTGATGCAGCGCGTCGCGTCGAGCACGTCGTCCGAGGCGCAGCCGCTGCAGCCACTGGCGCGTGCGCTGGCCGCGCGCTACACCGAACAGCGCCGTGTCGAGGACGACCGCGACCGGCAGGCGCAGCTGGCGCGCGACGCGCAGCGCCGCATCGACCAGCTCAACGACCGCATCGAGGCGCTGCGCGCCATCGAACGCAGCTTCGCGCGCCCCAACGCGCCGATCCAGAACAACGGCGGCCGCACCGGCAACGGAACGACCCCCGCACCATGAGACTCGCCAGACAATGACCGACGCCGCAGCCGCATCTCCCTCTCTCAAGGCCACGGGCGCCCGCCTGCTGGTCGTCGACGACGATCCGGACATGCTGCGGCTGCTGTCGATGCGGCTGAATTCGGCCGGCTACAAGGTCACGGCGGTCACTTCGGCCGAATCGGCGCTCAACCAACTCGAAATCGAGCATCCGCAACTGGTGCTGAGCGACGTCCGGCTGCCGGGCCGCGACGGGCTGGCGCTGTTCGACGAGATTCGCAAGAACCATCCGACGCTGCCGGTCATCCTCCTGACCGCGCACGGCACCATTCCCGACGCGGTCGAGGCGACGGCGCGCGGCGTCTTCACCTATCTCACCAAGCCCTACGACGCCCGCGAACTGCTGGAGAAGATCAGCCAGGCGCTGGCGCTCGGCGCGCCGGCCCCGACGCCCGGCGGCACCGGCGGCGACGACAGCTGGCGCTCCGAGATCGTCAGCCGCAGCAGCCGCATGGCCGAACTGCTGGCCGAGGCGCACATGGTCGCCAAGTCGGACGCCAGCGTGCTGCTGCGCGGCGACAGCGGCGCCGGCAAGGAATTGCTGGCGCGGGCGATCCACAAGGCCAGCTCGCGCGCCGGCAAGCCGTTCGTCGCCGTCAATTGCGGCGCGATTCCCGAGGCGCTGCTTGAATCCGAGCTGTTCGGCCACATGAAGGGCGCCTTCACCGATGCGGTGGCGAATCACAAGGGCCTGTTCCAGCAGGCCGACGGCGGCACGCTGCTGCTCGACGAGATCGGCGACATGCCGCCCGCGCTGCAGGTCAAGCTGCTGCGGGTGCTGCAGGAACGCGCGGTGCGCCCGGTGGGCGCGGCCCAATCGATCGCGGTCGACGTGCGGATCGTCTCGGCGACGCATCGCGATCTGGATGCGGCGATGGAAGCCGGCCAGTTCCGCGAAGATCTCTATTACCGGCTGAACGTCGTCACTCTCACGCTGCCGCCGCTGTCGGCGCGGCGCGAAGACATCCCGCTACTGGCCAACCACTTCCTGCAGCGCCTGTCGACCAAGTACGGCAAGCGGCTGTCGGGCTTTGCGCCCGAGGCACTGAAGGCGCTGACGACCGCATCGTGGCCGGGCAACGTGCGACAGCTTTTCAACGTCGTCGAGCAGGTCTGCGCGCTGTCGAGTTCGCCGCTGATCCCGCTGGCGCTGGTGCAGCGCGCCTTGCGCGTGCCGAGCGTCGAAGTGCAGACCTATGCGGACGCCAAGCAGCGTTTCGAGCGCGATTACCTGGTCGGACTGCTCAAGCTGACCGACGGCAACGTCGCGGATGCCGCACGTCTCGCCGACCGCAACCGGACCGAGTTCTATCGCCTGCTGCAGAAGCACGAACTCACGCCCGGACACTTCAAGGCCGATGCGCCGTCGCCGGGCGTTTGACGCTGTCGCTGTTGAGCGACGCGGCTAAAGTGTTGATTTTGTTGAGTATTTTTATTTAGCCTCATCAGGCTGTCGGGTTCCGGCGACAAATTCGGGGGTTTCGCGGGGCTTCGACGGCACCCGCAGCCCTCGCCACCGGAAAAATCGACGCAAGTCGTTGATTTCAAAGCGCTTTTCAGGGCTGGCACAGGGATTGCCCTATAGCCTGCATGCAAGCTCATTTCAGCCCCTCTTCTGCACTGCGATCGCAGCGCGACAACCTCCGCTCGCGGCAGGTTCTCCTCTCACGGCCCCGTGCAGGCGGCCATGCAGGGGCTGGCTTCGACGCTTCCGACGCCGCCACTATGGATTGCGTGACCAAGCGCTTTCCGGCAATCGGCGACACGCCCCTTTCTTCGGTCTCCACCCAAACGCAACGTCGCTGAGGTAGCCCATGAAGCCAAACGATTTCTCCCAATTGAACGTCCTGAACGACAGCGACTTCGTGCGTCGCAGCCCGGTGCGCGAAGAACGCCATCCCAACGCCGTGACGGCACCGCCGGTCAATCGCGGCTCCATGGCGCCGCGTCCGTGGCGCGGTTTCTGGAACAGCCTGGGCACCGCCGCCCTGGTCAAGATGGGCGCCGGCGACAAGACCGTGCGCACCGCACCGGCCCCGACCGCCGCCGAACAGCCGTGGCAGCGCGCCGCGAAGCAGCGTCGCCTGGCCTTCATGGTCCTGGCGCTGGTCAGCACCGTGCTCGCCTCGACGCTGTTCGCCGCCGTCCAGCCCAACTACGACAACGTCTGGCTCGAATACGGCCAGATCGGTCTCTACGGCCTGCTCTCGGGCTGGGTCGTGACCGGCTTCGTCACCGCGCTGATGGGTTTCTACGTTTCGGTGCGCGGCGACAAGCACGCGCTCTCGGCCAAGCAGGTCGCCGACCATCCGATGAACCCCGAAGCACGCACGGCGATCATCATGCCGATCTGCAACGAGGACGTGGCCACCGTGTTCGCCGGCCTCCGCGCCACCTGCGAATCGGTCGCCGCCACCGGCCATGCCAAGCATTTCGACGTGTTCGTGCTGTCCGACAGCTACGCACCGGCCACCGCCGCCGCCGAGCGCGCCGCCTGGGAAGACCTGCGCATGGCGCTGGCCGAAAGCCCGAACCAGCCGCAGGTCGAGGTCTACTACCGCCTGCGCACCCGCCGCACGCATCGCAAGGCCGGCAACGTCGCCGACTTCTGCCGCCGCTGGGGCAAGGACTACCGCTACATGGTCGTGCTCGACGCCGACTCGGTCATGAGCGGCGACTGCCTGAGCTCGATGGTCAAGCTGATGGAAGCCAACCCGACCGCCGGCATCATCCAGACCGCGACGCAGGCCATCGGCCACGTCACGCTGCATGCCCGCGCTCAGCAGTTCGCTTCCCGCGTCACCGGCCGCCTGTTCACGCTCGGCATGCAGTTCTGGCAGCTCGGCGAGTCGCACTACTGGGGTCACAACGCCATCATCCGCGTCCAGCCGTTCATGGACCATTGCGCTCTGGCGCCTATCAAGGGCACCGGCGGCATGTCGGGCGGCATCATGTCGCACGACTTCGTCGAAGCCGCGCTGATGCGTCGTGCCGGCTACCACGTGTGGCTGGTGTCCGATCTGGTCGGCAGCTACGAACAGCAACCGCCCGACCTGCTCTCCGAGTTGCAGCGTGACCGTCGCTGGTGCCAGGGCAACCTGCAGAACGCCCGCCTGATGGCCGAACCCGGCATCCATTCCGTGCACCGCGCGATGTTCGTGACCGGCACCATGGCTTACGCCTCGGCACCGCTGTGGCTCGCTTTCCTGACGCTGGGCACCGCCCTGTGGCTGAGCGGCTCGAGCATCGTCTCCAGCTGGAACGTGCTGCCGATGGAACTCGCCGGCCTCTGGCTGTGGACCATCAGCCTGCTGTTCCTCCCGCGCGTTCTCGGCATCGCTGCCGTGCTGATGCGCGGCGAGCAACGCCAGTACGGCGGTCTCTGGGGTCTGCTGAAGAGCTCGGCGCTCGAAAGTGCGCTGGCCATCGTCCAGGCACCCGTCCGCATGCTGGCCCATTCGCTGTTCGTGATCGTCGCCCTCACCGGCATCAAGCTCGACTGGAAGTCGCCTCCCCGCGAAGCTGCTGCCGTGCCATGGCGCATCGCCTTCAACCAGCTGGCACCAATGTCTTCGATCATCGCCATCCTGGCTGTCGGCATCGCGATGATCGACGCCAGCGCCCTGATCTGGCTCATGCCTGTCGGCCTGCCGCTGCTGTTGGCGATCCCGCTGACCGTGCTGACCAGCCAGATCGCGCTGGGCACCACGCTGCGCGACCGCGGCTTCCTGCTGATTCCCGAGGAATCGCGTTCGCCGGCTGTGCTGCGCCGTGCCTGGATGCACGCGATCAAGTTGATGCAACCGAAGGTTGTCGCGATCGCCTGATCAAACAGCTGTGTAAGAAAAAAGCCGCCTTTGGGCGGCTTTTTTTGTTGGAGCGGATGGCCCATTCGAATCGGAGCATTCCGACGTATCGATGCGCCATCGCTATTTAGAGTCGAATTGTTGCGCGCGATATTGCGGGCACCGATTCGAATTCACTTGCTCCCATGATGCTCAATATCCCGTCGCGCCGCCACACGTTTGACACGATCAAAAATCCGCACTCCCAACAAGCCGTCGAACAATTCAGGCGCGGAGATCGGTTTGCGGTGAATGACAAAAGGGTTGTCAATCTACGCGACTCCGCGGACTGTTCAGCGATCCCAGCGCCTCCGATGTCTGTCGCCGAATACGCTCGCGCAAACGGCCCGTCGGGTCGATTGACCGCCTACCTGAATGAACTCAGGATCACGATGCGCAACACCAGTCTCGATAAATACCAAAAACTGAGAACGCCCGAAAATTTTCTTGGAAAAGGTTCGTTCAAGGTTTGCCACGATATCGGCAATGGCAACGTGCTGGTCGTCGGAGACTGTGCACGTGAGCTGATGCAGCTCGCCATGCTGGAGCGGGCAGGCGTTCCAGTCGCCAAGGTTCACGAAATAGGTTCGATCGAAAAAGACGGTTTTCGCGAGCAAGCGTATGTGCAGCAGAAGCTGGAAAACTTTTATGTGTTTGGCCAAAAGCAGCCCGACACAATGCATTCGGATTTTCTTGAATCCCCATTACTTAATGAACAGACGATTTCCAGCCTGAAAGCGATCCGATCATTCACGCAGGAATATGACGTGCCGGATCTTCAGGGCGGATTGGGACCCGATGGCGGATTCTTGTTGACCGACGTTTTCGAGGTCATGAAAACCGAAAGCAAACCGACCCCGTTTGCAAGGAAACAAGCCCGGACATTGGACAATCTGATCCGAGCTTCAGAAATCGAACTGCAAATACGACAGAGCACCGAATTGAAAAGGGCCGCCTGAAACGAAAAATGCCCCGCTGGCGTAGCGGGGCATTTAGCAGTCACGGAATGTGCGAAGCGTTTACGGCTGGATCGGGCTGATCTTCGAACCCGACAGCGACACGCCGGCTTCCAGACCCACGTTGGTCATCACGAAACCAACGATCGGTTGGCGAACGGTCTGGGAATCGATGCTGCCGTTGGCGCCGACGTTGGCGACTGCCACCGTGGCGTCGGCGCCGACCGTCCAGCCCTTGCTGTTACGGAATTTGTCGAGCGATTCCTGGGTCATGAACAGATAGACAACCGCTTTCGACTGGGCGCCGGCCTGGAAGCCGATCGAACCTGCGGTGGTGCTGTAGTAACCGGCCGTCATGTTGTTGGTACGCAGCGAGCCGCGGCCGTACTCTGCACCGACGCCGAGGCTGGCACCGACGACCGACGGGAACACCAGCACGCCCTTGGCTTGCGAAACCAGGTCGCGGGAGCCGGGGACGCTGTTGTAGAGCTTGGACAGCGCGGCGGTGGTCTCGGCGTCGATCGACTGGCGCGACGACATCGAGGAACCTTTGTCGCCCGGACGGGTGGTGGTGCAACCGACCATGGCGACACCGGCGACTGCGATGGCGATGGCGGTGGCTGCGGTACGCAGGTTGCGGATGGATGAAGCGGTCATATTTGAATCTCCGGTACGGATGACGTCTGAAAAATGCGAATGCACGAAATATCCGTGCATGCGCTGATTCCAACATCTCGATACGTTCGGGTCATCAGCAAGGGGCCGAAACGCTCGTAGGCGCCAGCCGCATTCAAAAAGTCGGGCGGAATCCTCAGAACGGCGACTTGCCGCCCATTCCACCCATGCCGCCGCCCATGCCGCCGAGGCCCTTCATGCCGCCCATGCGCTTCATCATCTTCATCAGGCCGCCGCCCTTCATCTTCTTCATCATGGTCTGCATCTGCTCGAATTCGTTCAACAGGCGGTTGACCTCCTGAACCTGGACGCCGGCACCGGCCGCCACGCGGCGCTTGCGGGTCGCCTTGAGCAGTTCGGGCTTGCGGCGCTCCAGCGCGGTCATGCTGTTGATGATGCCTTCCTTGCGGCGGATGTCGCGCTCGGCGCGCGTCATGTCGGCTTCGGTCGCCTTGGCCGCCATCTGCGCCGGCAGCTTGTCCATCAGGCTCGAGAGTCCGCCCATCTGCTTCATCTGTTGCAGCTGGCCGAGAAAGTCGTTGAGGTCGAAACCGGCGCCACTCTTGACCTTGGCCGCGAGTTTCTGCGCCGCGGCCACGTCGACGCCGGCCGTCACCTGCTCGACCAGCGCGACGATGTCGCCCATGCCGAGAATCCGGCCCGCGTGGCGTTCGGCGTCGAACACTTCGAGGCCGTCGATCTTCTCGCTGGTGCCGGCGAACTTGATCGGCACGCCGGTGATCTGCCGCACCGACAGCGCAGCGCCGCCGCGCGAGTCGCCGTCAGTCTTGGTCAGGATGATGCCGGTGAGCGGCAACGCGTCCTTGAAGGCCTTGGCAGTGTTCACCGCGTCCTGGCCCTGCATCGCGTCGACCACGAACAGCGTCTCGACCGGGTTGATGGCCGCGTGCAGTTCCTTGATCTCGTTCATCAGCACTTCGTCGATCGCCAGGCGGCCGGCGGTGTCGACGAGCAGCACGTCGAAGAAATGGCGCTTGGCATAGTCGAGCGCGGCGCGTGCGATGTCGAGCGGCTTCTGGTCGGGCGTGCTCGGGAACCATTCGGCGCCGGCCTGCTTCGTGACCATCTTGAGCTGCTCGATGGCGGCGGGACGATAAACGTCGCCGGAAACGGTCAGCACCTTCTTCTTGCGCTTCTCGATCAGGTGCTTGGCCAGCTTGGCCGTCGTGGTGGTCTTGCCGGCGCCCTGCAGGCCGGCCATCAGGATCACCGCCGGCGGCTGCGCGACCAGGTTGATGTCGGAGACGCCTTCGCCCATGGTCGCGGCGAGTTCGCGGTTCACGATGCCGATCAGCGCCTGGCCGGGCTTGAGCGAGCCCAGCACGTCCTGGCCCAGCGCCTTGTCCTTGACGCGCGCCACGAAGTCGCGCACCACCGGCAGTGCCACGTCGGCCTCCAGCAGCGCCATCCGCACTTCGCGCAGCATGTCCTGGACGTTGGCCTCGGTGATGCGGGCCTGGCCGCTCATCTGCTTGACGAGACGGGAAAATTTTTCGGTGAGAGCGGTGGCCATGAACGAGATACCTGGGAAGGCCTTGCCGCACGAGGCGTGCGCAAACCTGGGGGAGATAAACTAGTCCGATGATTTTAGCGATCCCCTCCCCGCCCGGCGTGGCACTGGGCATCGCCACCGCCGCTGCCTATGGTCTGGCGGCGGCCATGTCCTCCCGTTTCGGCCGGCAGGCGACGCGATCCGCGCTCGGAATGGCCTGGCTGCTGCATGCGCTGGCGCTCGGTTGGGGCCTGATCGGCGCGGTGCCGCGCTTCGGCTTTGCGCCGGCGCTGTCGATCACCGCCTGGCTGGTGCTGACGGTCTACGGCATCGAAAGCCGGATGTACCCGCAGCTGAAGTCGCGCCGCGTTCTCGCGGCGCTCGGTGCAGTCGCGGTGCTGCTGGCGCTGCTGTTTCCGGGGACGCCGCTGCATGTGTCTGCGTCGCCCTGGTTGCCGCTCCATCTGGCGCTGGGCATCGCTTCTTATGGATTGTTCGGCGCGGCAGTCGTCCATGCATGGCTCACGACACGGGCAGAGAAGCAGATCCGCCTCGCCACCGAACCGCAAGCCGGCGTACCGCTTCTGACACTCGAACGACTGACCTTCCGCTTCGTCACCGCCGGTTTCGTGCTGCTGTCCGCCACGCTGCTGGCCGGTCTGCTGTTCAGCGAGACGCTGTACGGCGACGCGGGCCGCATGCTGAAGTGGGACCACAAGACGGTGTTCTCGGTGCTGGCCTGGCTCACCTTCGCAATTCTGCTGGTCGGGCGCAGCCGCTTCGGCTGGCGCGGCCGCAAGGCGAGGCGCGTGCTCTATGCCGGCGCCGGACTGCTGTTGCTGGCCTATGTCGGGTCGCGCTTCGTGCTGGAGGTGGTGCTCACGCACCCCGCAAGATGAAATACATATTGGTAGCTGTCGTCGTGATGGTCGGTTTCTGGCTGTGGCGACAGGGCCGGCGCGAAGAGATGCGCAACCGCAACAAATCTGCACCCGCTGCGAAGGCACCGCCGGCTGTCGGCCCACCGAAGGCGATGGTGCGCTGCTCGCATTGCGGGTTGCACCTGCCCGCCACCGACGCCATCGCCGGACCCGGCGGCGTCTACTGCAGTCCCGCCCACCGTCGCGCCGGTCCGGGCTGAAGCAGGAAACCGCGCGATGACCACCCTGCTCTGGTCCCGCGGCGATGCACGCACCGACTGGGGCACGTTCGAGCCGCCCGGCGGCGAGAGCTCTGCGCTGCACCGGCTGTGGCGCGGGTTCATGACCGCGCGCAGTTTCGTCGGCATGGTGCTGTTGCTGCTGCAGTTCGTCGGCTTCGTGCTTGGCCAGACGCCGTCCCTGTCGGCGATCGGCCTTTCGACCGCCTATCTGGTGCTGGCGTTGCTCGCAATGCGCTATGCGCCGTTCCACCCGCCGATCCAGAGTCTCGGCGTGACCTGGATCTCGACGCTCGGTGTCGATCTTGCCACCTTCGCCGCGCTGCAGTTGCTGCAGGTCGGCAGCATCAACTACACCCCGTTGTTCGCGTTGCCGGTGCTGATGGGCGCGGTACTCGGCACGCTGCCCATCGGGCTCGGTACGACCGCCGGCGCCACGCTGCTGCTGCTGGCCGATGCCGCCTGGCACTGGTTCGATCTGCCCGCCGATTCGTCGGCACGCTTCGTCCAGGCCGCGCTGGCGGGTACCGGGCTCTTCCTCGTTGCGCTGCTGGCACACCAGCTGGCACGTCGGCTGATCCGCGAAGAGGCACTGGCGCAGCGCAATCGCGGCACCGCGCAGATGCACGCGCAGGTCAACGATCTGGTGATCGAGACGCTCAGCGAGGGCGTGCTGGTGATCGACGACGAAGGCTGGGTGCACGCGGCCAACCCGGCAGCCGATGCCATCCTGGGCCAGGGACTGGCCGGCAAGGCGCTGCCGTTCGCACTCAGCGTCCATCCGGCCTGGCAGCCGCTGGCAGCGCTCGCCGAACTGACCTTCGTCCGCAAGACGCCGCAGACCGGCGAACTTCCGCTGGCGCAGGCGCGCGGCGCGGCGCGCGAAGTGCGGGTGCGCACGCGGCTCACGCCGGCCACGTATCCGTCGGTCGACAGCCTGTGCGTGATGTTCCTGCAGGATCTGCGCGAACTCGAAGCCCGCATCCGCACCGAGAAACTGGCCGCGATGGGCCGCATGTCCGCCGCGGTCGCCCATGAAATCCGCAATCCGCTCGCCGCCATCACACAGGCCAGCGCCCTTCTCAGCGAAGACCTGAGCGATCCGGCGCAGCGCCGGCTGATCGCGATGGTCGAGCAGAACGCGCAACGTTTGGCGCGCATCGTCGACGACGTGCTCGACGTCGCACGCGCGCGCCAGCAGCACGTGCTGCCGCTGGGCGAACAGATCACGCTCGACCCCACGGTGCGCGCGCTGGGCGAGGAATGGGTGCGGCAGACCCGCAGTCACGGCGTGCTGATCGCCCTGGAGGCACCCGGCTCCGACGTGCGCTTCGACGCCGAGCACCTGCGCCGCATCCTCGTCAACCTGCTGGACAACGCGGCGCGCTATGCCGGCCATCGCGACGGATCGATCCAGCTGTCGACGCGGATCGATTCGCGCGGCCGCATCAACCTGCAGGTCTGGAGCGACGGCGCGGCGCTCGAACCCGCAGTGCAGCGCCACCTGTTCGAGCCGTTCTTCTCCTCGGAGAGCCGGTCGAGCGGACTCGGCCTCTTCCTGTGCCGCGAACTGTGCGAGCGCCACGGCGCCACCATCGGCTACGAGCGGCGCGCGGTGTCCGGCGCAGGGCCGGAAGGCAACGCGTTCTTCATCGTGTTCGCGCCTGCCGCCCTCCGGCAGATGCCGCTGACACAATAGAAGCGTGAGTACACCCGCCGCTTCGCCATCGAAAACGGTGCAGATCCTCGTCGTCGACGACGAGCCGGATCTGCGCATCCTTTATGAACTGACCTTGCTGCGCGAGGGCTACCGCGTCGAGGCTGCGGGCACCGTCGCCGAAGCGCAGCGCCTGCTCGACGCCGGGCGTTTCGACGTCGTGATCACCGACATGCGGCTGCCCGACGGCCTGGGTATGGAAATCCTGCAGCGCGCGCATCGCGAACAGCGCGGCGAACGCTGCATCGTGATGACCGCCTACGGTTCGGCCGAAAACGCCGTGGAAGCGCTCAAGGCCGGCGCCTTCGACTACCTGACCAAACCGGTCGACCTGAAACAGTTTCGCGGCGTGGTCGCTGCCGCTGTGCAGGCTCAGCCGGTGGCGATGAAGCCGGCACGACCGTCCGCCGACGACAGCGGAAAGACCGCCGCAACGGCCGTCACCGTCCTGCCCGACGGCGTCGGCATGGCTGCGCTCGACCGGCTGGTCGGCGATTCGGAGCCGATGCGGCGCGTCAAGTCGCGCATCGCAAAGGTGGCGCGCGGCATGGCGCCAGTGCTGGTGCGCGGCGAATCGGGCACCGGCAAGGAACTGGTCGCGCGCGCGGTGCATGCCTGCAGCCAGCGCAGCGACGGACCGTTCGTCGCCGTCAATTGCGGCGCGATTCCGGAGAACCTGCTCGAAGCCGAATTCTTCGGTGCGCGCAAGGGGTCGTACACCGGATCGGCCGCCGATCGCGACGGCTACTTTCAGGCGGCGCGCGGCGGCACGCTGTTCCTCGACGAGATCGGTGATCTGCCGCTCGCGATGCAGTCCAAGCTGCTGCGCGCGATCCAGGAGCGCAGTGTGCGGCCGATCGGCTCGACGCAGGAAGACGCGGTCGACGTGCGCATCGTCAGCGCGACGCACAAGGATCTGCAGGCCGAGGTCCAGGCCGGCCGCTTCCGGCAGGATCTTTTCTACCGCCTGAACGTGATCGAGATTGCCGTGCCGGCCTTGCGCGACCGCCGCGAAGACCTGCCAGCGCTGTGTGCGGCGCTGCTCGCCCGCATCGCGCACGACGCCGCGATGCCGGTGCCGGTGCTCTCGCCCGGCGTCGTCGACGAACTGGCCTGTCAGCCGCTGCACGGCAACGTCCGAGAGCTGGAAAACCTGCTGCACCGTGCGGTGGCGCTCAACGACGGCGACGAACTGCATCTGGATTTCATCGGCGGCGAAAGTGCATCGAACCTGACGGTGGCATCTTCTTCCGCATCGGCGGCCACGGCTTCGGTCTTCCAGGCCCAGGCGGCTGCTTCGTCATCGGAAGTGCCGGCCGACCTGCAGGTCTATCTCGACCAGCAGGAGCGTGAAATCCTCGTCCGGGCGCTGCGCGAAAGCAACTTCAACCGCACCGCCGCAGCCGCGCGGCTCGGCCTGAGCCTGCGGCAGATCCGCTACCGCATCGCACGCCTGGGCATCGCGATGCCGAATGGCGACGACGCGGCTGCCGGACCGAACGGGTTCGCCGATGAGTGAGGCCGCGTGGCGGAACGGCTGGTACGAAGCAGCGACGCATCTGCCCTCGCCCAACTTCGGTCCGCGTCCGGTCGACATGCCGGTCGACCTGATCGTGCTGCATTCGATCAGCCTGCCGCCCGGCGTCTACGGCGGCGACGAAGTGCAGCAGCTTTTCACCAACCGGCTCGACTGGGACGCGCATGCGTATTTCCAGCAGATTCGTGGCATCGAGGTGTCGGCGCACTTCTATGTGCGGCGCAACGGCGCGTTGTGGCAGTTCGTCAGCTGCGACCAGCGCGCCTGGCATGCCGGCGCGTCTTCATGGCGCGGCCGGCCGAACTGCAACGACTTCTCGATCGGCATCGAACTCGAAGGTCTGGAAGGCGACACGTTCGAGCCGGCGCAGTACGAAGCGCTGGCGCAATTGTGTCCGGCGATCGCGGCCAATTACCCGATCGACGGCATCGCAAGGCACTCCGACATCGCACCTGGCCGAAAGATCGATCCGGGCCCAGGGCTCGACTGGAACCTTCTTCTTACCCGGCTTGGCTGGCGCGACAAAGCAACACGATCGGACTAGAAAAGAGTTGGAATTTATTGCCCGCAAACCGCACCGCGCGCAGCGATGCAAAACGCAGAAGGCATGCGGCTTCCCACCGAAAAACCCGTCGAAAGCCAATGCTGACGCGGTTTCTTGATAATGCTTTCAGCAGCGACGCGGCATCCGGGCACACGTTTCACGATGCGCCACGACAAGTGCGTTGAAATCTTCCGGAAACACTACATCTAGTGGGTTGTCGCCCCTCCGGACCCCAGATATAGTGTCCCTCTGCTTAACGGCGATCGGTTTTACCCACCGGTTGCCGCCATCGACCAACACAGTCGATATCCGCCGACACATGGCCCACGCGCACCGCGCGCGTGCTCACAGCCATTCAGAAGAACCCGCCAAACCGAGGACTCAATGCAAACAGCA
>JAQGMX010000303.1 GCA_028292145.1 Variovorax sp. | reverse complement strand
CGATAGACGGCGCCTTCCTTGGCGCTCAGCCATCGCGCCATCGCCACGGCGTCGTTCCAGCTGACGTTGACGACCGGGTGATCGTCGCCCTGCGCGAAGCCGGGGTTGCGCCACGAATATTTCGGGTTGCGGCCTTCGAAGGCATCGCCGTTGGCGGATGCGGCCGTCAACTGGCCGCGCTGGAAAAACTTTGCGACGACCGAACGCGACGGCCACGCCTTCACGGCGCCTGTCGGCACGTTCGCACCCAACGCCTTCTGCCTGCACGACATGCACGGCAACGTCTGGGAATGGACCGCCGACTGGTATGCCGCCGACTACTACGCGCACTCGCCCGTCGACGATCCGCAGGGTCCGCCGGACGGCGACGTGCGCGTCCGCCGCGGCGGCTCATGGCACACGTGGCCGTTCTACGCGCGGTCGTCGTTCCGGAACTGGAACACGCCGCAGAGCCGCTATCCGCTGCAAGGATTCAGGCTGGTGCGCGAAGTCGCGCGCTAAGCCGAGATCGGCCGGGCAGAACGGCGTGATTCGTGCCGTGAGGGCTGTGTCGGAGCCGAACCCAGGGCGCACGGACCCTTGAATATGATCGTGCTATGCCATTTTTGAATAGCGAAACAGAAACCCACAGGATGTGCAGGACCGCCGTGGTCGCCGCACTGGTGCTTGTCGGCGGTGCAGCGCAGGCGCAGGACATCGTCGTGTCGGCGGCAGCCAGCCTGACCAATGCGTTCCAGGCGGTCGGCACCGCTTTCGAGAAAGCCCATCCGGGCGCCAAAGTCGTCTTCAACTTCGCCGCATCAGGGCCGTTGCTAGCGCAGATCCAGCAAGGCGCGCCGGTCGACGTCTTCGCCTCGGCCGATCAGGAAACCATGAACCGCGCCGCCACCGCCAAGCTGCTCGCCGAGGGCACGCGCGCCGACTTCGCGAAGAACTCGCTGGTGCTCATCGTGCCCGCAGCAGCGACCGTCCCCGCCCCGACAAAACTCGGCGATCTCGCAGGCGGCGCTTTCAAGCGCGTCGCTACCGGCACGCCCACGACGGTGCCGGTCGGCCGCTACACGGTCGAGGCGGTACAGCAGGCCGGCCTCGCCGCCGCGCTGGCGCCGAAGTGGATCTACGGCGAAAGCGTGCGCCAGGTGCTGAACTACGTCGCGCGCGGTGAAGTCGATGCCGGCTTCGTCTACCGCACCGACGCGCTCATCGAACGCGAGAAGACGTGCATCGCGTTCACCGTGCCGACAAGCACGCCGGTGAGCTATCCGATCGCGCAGGTTGCCGCCAGCAAGAACGCGGCGCTCGGCAAGGACTTCGTGACTTTCGTGCGCAGCGCGCCGGGCCAGCAGATCCTCGAAGGCTTCGGCTTTTCCAAGCCCTGATCGGCACCCCGGCTTGCTCACGCCCCTCTGGCTCACCCTCAAGGTCGCCCTGCTCGCCACGCTGCTGGCGGGCGCGGCGGGCATCGGCCTGGGCTGGTGGATGTCGCGGCGCCGCTTTGCCGGCCAGCACGTCGTCGATGCTTTCCTGATGCTGCCGATGGTGCTGCCGCCTACCGTGCTCGGCTATTACCTGATCGTGCTGATCGGGCGCAACGGCGTGTTGGGCCAGTACCTCGACCGCTGGTTCGGCATCAATCTGATCTTCACCTGGCAGGGCGCTGTGATCGCCGCGTCGGCGGTGTCGCTGCCGCTCGTGTACAAGGCCGCGCGCGCCGCCTTCGAGGAAGTCGACAGTCGCTTCGCCCATGCGGCGCGCACGCTGGGCGCGGGCGAGTTCGAGATCTTCTGGCGCATCGCCTTGCCGCTCGCGATCCGCGGCATCGCGGCCGGCCTGATGCTGGCGTTCGCGCGTGCGATGGGCGAGTTCGGCGCGACGCTGATGATCGCCGGCAACCTGCCTGGAAAGACGCAGACGCTGTCGATCGCCGTCTACGAAGCCGTGCAGGCCGGCAACGACGCGCAGGCGCTGTGGCTCACGCTCGTGATCTCGCTGGTCTGCATGACGGTGCTGGTGATCTCGGGCCGGCTGCTCCAGGCGCGGCATTGAGGCAGGCGCGACGATGAGCTCCACCACGCGCCCGGTACTCGACATCGCGCTTCGGCTCACGCTGAAGTCCGGCGAGCGCCATTTCGAACTGGATGCGCGCTTTGCTTCCGCCGCATCGCGCACCGCGCTGATGGGCGCCTCGGGTTCCGGCAAGTCGACCGTGCTGATGGCGATCGCCGGGCTTACGCCGCATGCAACCGGCCACGTGCGGATCGGCAAACGCAGCCTGCTCGACACCGTGCACGGCATCGACCTGCCGGCCCGCGAGCGCCGCATCGGCCTGGTGTTCCAAGACTACGCGCTGTTCCCGCACATGACGGTGACGCAGAACCTTGAATTCGGCGTTCGCCGGCTCGGGCAGAAAACCGGCGATACGGACCGCGAACGCATCGAGGCGCTGCTGCAGCAGTTCGATCTGCTCAAGCTGCGCGATGCCCTGCCCCGTCACCTCTCCGGCGGCCAGCGCCAGCGCGTCGCACTCGCCCGCGCACTGGCGCCGCAGCCGCACCTGCTGCTGCTCGACGAGCCGCTGTCGGCGCTCGACACGACGCTGCGCACGCGGCTGCGCAGCGAGCTTGCCGAGATGCTGCAGCGCGTGAACGTGCCGACGCTGCTGGTCACGCACGACCCGCAGGATGTCGAAGTGCTGGCGCAGACCGTTGTCCACCTCGATCACGGGCGCGTCGTCTAGGGAAAACCCCGCCCTCTCCTGTCAGTTCTGCACAGGGTGCGCCGCTTACCATCGCGGGCTTTGTCCATCAGACAACGGAGACACAAGTGTCCGCACTCCTCAGATTTGCGACGGTCATGGACTGGATCAGCGAAAAGCTCAGCAAGTTCGCCGGCGTCGCCGTGCTGGCGGCATCGCTGATATCGGCCGGCAACGCGCTGATCCGCTATGGCCTGGATTTCAGCAACAACTCGTGGCTCGAGATCCAGTGGTACCTGTTCGCCGCGACCGTGATGCTCGGCGCGCCGGTCGTGCTGCGCTACAACGAACACGTGCGGGTCGACATCATCTACGGCAAGCTCAAGGGCAACGGGCCGGTGTACGTCGACATCTTCGGACTGATCTTTTTCCTGCTGCCGGTGATGGGCCTGTTCACCTATCTCACCTGGCCGTTCTTCTGGCGCATGTATGTGTCCGGCGAGATGTCCGGAAACATCGGCGGGCTGATCCGCTGGCCGGCCGCGCTGCTGATGCCAGTCGGCTTCGGTGCGATGTTCCTCCAGGGCGTCGCCGAGATCATCAAGCGCGTTGCGTACCTGCAAGGGCGCATCGAGATGAGCACGCACTACGAGAAGCCGCTGCAATGACATCGCACGCCGTCTTCCAAGTTTTCACCGTCTGAGCCGCAGGACACGACATGCAAATGGAAAATTTCGCCCCGATGATGTTCGCGGGGCTGGTCGTGATCATGCTGATCGGCTTCCCGGTCGCGTTCTCGCTTTCGGCGCTCGGCCTGTTCAGCGGCTTCATCGCCATCGAGATGGGCTGGTTCCCGGCCGGCTTCATGGCCAACCTGCCGTTGAATGTGTTCGGCATCCTGTCGAACGAAACGCTGCTCGCCATCCCGTTCTTCACGCTCATGGGCGCGGTGCTGGAGAAATGCGGCCTCGCCGAGGACATGCTCGACTCGATGGGCCAGCTCTTCGGCCCGGTGCGCGGCGGGCTCGGCTATTCGGTGATCATCGTCGGCTTCATCCTCGGCGCGATCACCGGCACGGTGGCCGGCCAGGTTATCGCGATGGCGATGATCTCGCTGCCGGTCATGATGCGCTACGGCTACAACATGCGCTACTCGACCGGCGTGCTGGCCGCGTCGGGCACCATCACGCAGCTGGTGCCGCCGTCGCTGGTGCTGATCGTCATGGCCGACCAGCTCGGCACCGACGTCGGCCAGATGTACAAGGGCGCCTGGGGCCCGTCGATCCTGCAGGTGCTGATCTTCGCGGCGTATACCTTCATGGTCGCGCGCCTGCGTCCCGACCATGTCCCCGGCCTGCCGCCGACCGCGCGCACGCTGCATGGCTGGGCGCTGTGGGGCAAGTGCCTGCGCGGCATCATCCCTTCCGCCATCCTGATCTTCGCGGTGCTCGGCTCGATGGGCGGCCTGCCCTTCATGGACCATGCCATCGCCACGCCGACCGAGGCCGGCGCGATGGGCGCGGTCGGCGCGCTGATCCTCGCGGCCATCCACCGCCGCCTCAACTGGACGCTGCTCAAGGAAGCGATGGAAGGCACCATGCGCATGACCGCGATGGTGGTGTTCATTCTGATCGGCTCGCGCGTGTTCTCGCTGGTGTTCCAGGGCGTCGACGGGGCGATCTGGATCGAGCACATGCTGACAGGTCTGCCGGGTGGCCAGATCGGCTTCCTGATCGCGGTCAACATCTTTGTTTTCTTCCTGGCGTTCTTCCTCGACTTCTTCGAAATCGCCTTCATCATCCTGCCGATGCTCGGACCCGTCGCAGCCAAGCTCGGCATCGACATGGTCTGGTTCGGCGTGCTGCTGTGCGTGAACATGCAGACGTCGTTCATGCATCCGCCCTTCGGCTTCGCGCTGTTCTACCTGCGCGGCATCGCCGACACGCTGTTCAAGAACGGCGCGCTGCCGCGCAAGGTGGAGTCTCGCGACATCTACCTCGGAGCGATTCCGTGGGTGGCGATGCAGCTGCTGCTGGTGGCCATCGTGATCTTCTTCCCACAGACCGTCACCGTGTTCCTGGACAAGGCCGTGGTCGTCGACACCGACAAGGTGCAGCTCGAAATGCCGAAGGAAATGAGCGAACCCGAC
>JAQGMX010000283.1 GCA_028292145.1 Variovorax sp. | reverse complement strand
TCATCCATCGCATGCGCGCCGGTCAGCATCGCGCGGAAGTTGTCCGCGCCGATGGCGAGTGCGATCGGCAGGCCGATGGCCGACCAGAGCGAATAGCGACCGCCGACCCAGTCCCAGAAACCGAATGTCTTGTCGATGCCGAAAGCCCGCGCCGCCTCGACGTTGGTCGTGAGCGCCGCGAAATGCCGCGCCACGTCGGTGCCGCCGGCCCGCTCGAACCACTTCCGCGCCGATTGCGCATTGGTCATGGTTTCGGTCGTGGTGAAAGTTTTCGACGCGATCAGGAACAGGGTGTGTTCCGGCGCCAGGCCCCTCAGAACGCCGGCGAGTTCATGGCCGTCGACGTTGGAGACGAAATGGAAGCGCTTGCCCGGCGCGAGAAACTCGTCGAGCGCCAGCACCGCCATCTGCGGCCCCAGGTCGGAACCACCGATGCCGATGTTCACCACGTCGGTGATGGTGTGGTCGGACCGTACCTGCTCGGCATAAGCCAGCATGGCGTCGAGGGTGGTGTGCACGTCGGCCAGCAACGCCCGGTTGGCCTCCGGCACTTGCGCGTCGGCCGGCGCACGCAACAGCGTGTGCAGCACGGCGCGGCCTTCGGTGCCGTTGATCGACTCGCCGGCGAACATGGCGTCGCGATGCGCTTCAAGGCCCGATTCCTGTGCAAGAGCGAGCAGCAGTGCTTCGGTCGGTGCGTCGATCAGGTTTTTCGACAGGTCGGCGAAGACATGCGGCGCGGTCTGGCTGAAGGCGTCGAACCGCCCGGCGTCCGCCGCAAACGCTTCTCTGGCGTCGAAAGCAGCACCCGATCGCTCGTAATGCGCCTTCAGCCGGCCCCAGACGTCGGTGCGGTCGCAGCGCGTGACCTTCGCAACGGTCATACCGCCTCCATCAGCTTCTCCAGCTTCACCGCATCGGCAGCGAAGGCGCGGATGCCCTCGGCGAGCTTCTCGGTCGCCATCGCGTCCTCGTTCAGCGCGAAGCGGAAAGCGGGCTCGTCGAGCGTCACCTCGGCGATGTCGCGCGTTTTCGCTGCTTCGGCGTCGAGCGCGTGCGACAGAGGCGCGTCGCTGGCGGCGAGTTCGGCCAGCAGATCTGGGCTGATGGTGAGCAGGTCGCAGCCCGCAAGCGCGGCGATCTGGCCGACGTTGCGGAAGCTCGCGCCCATCACCTCGGTCGCGATACCGTGGCGCTTGTAGTAATCGAATATCTGGCGAACCGACTGCACGCCCGGATCGTTGGCGCCGGCACGCGCCGACTCGTCCCACGTCGCGCCGGCCGATTTCTTGTGCCAGTCGTAAATCCGGCCGACGAAAGGCGAGATCAACTTGACGCCGGCTGCGCCGCAAGCCACGGCCTGCGCGAAGGCAAACAGCAACGTCAGGTTGGTGTGGATGCCCTTCTTTTCGAGGATGCGCGCAGCCTCGATACCTTCCCAGGTCGCAGCGATCTTGATCAGCACGCGCTTCTCGACGTCGATGCCTTCAGCCCGGTAGAGCGCCACGATGCGATCGGCGCGGGCCACCGTGGCAGCCGTATCGAAACTCAGCCGGGCGTCGACTTCGGTCGAAACCCGGCCCGGAATCAGCGAAAGGATCTCGACACCGAAACGCACCAGCAAGCGGTCGGTGACTTCGTCGACGGTCAGGCCGCTGTGTTTCGCCACCGCTTCGTCGAGCAGCGGCCGGTATTCCGGCTTCTGCACGGCCTTCAGGATCAACGACGGGTTGGTCGTCGCGTCCTGCGGCTTGAATTGCGCGAGCTGGCGGAAATCACCGGTGTCGGCGACCACGATGGTCCATTGGCGGAGAGCGTCGAGTTGTGTCATGGGGGACATTATCCCGTCCGACAACTACAGTGCGTGTCGTCCGCGACTGACGGATTCGAACGACGCCGAGCTTTAGCTTCTGCACTCAGTCGAGATCTAGTTGAATTGGATGAATTGGAGATATGCCCATGTCGCAACGTTCCGCCCGCGCACACCGTGCTGCCCTGCAATCGCGTATCGATCCGGATGCACCGACGGTCGTGTTCGACGATCATCGTTTCGGCCGTTCCGTCGGCACGCTCGCCACAGCCTTTTGCGTAGGTAGCGTCATCGCACTCGGCGCACTGGCTGCCGTTCGAGTGGCACGAGCGCAAACGACGGTCGGTCCTGCCGACGGCGCACCGCTCATGCGCGCACCGCTCCAGGCCGTCGGACCGGTCGACATGAAGCGTTATGCCGGGTTGTGGCATGAGCAGGCCCGCTTGCCCAATCGGTTTCAGAAGAACTGCACCGGGCCGGTCACCGCCGAATACACACCGCTTGCTGACGGAACCATCGAAGTGCGCAACCGTTGCGTGACGTCCGACGGCAAGTGGGATGAATCGATTGGCGCCGCACGCGTCGTCAAAGTCAGCGGCCAGCCGGGCGCCGGCCGCCTCGAAGTGCGTTTCGCGCCTTCATGGCTTTCGTGGCTGCCGGCCGTCTGGGGCGACTACTGGATCCTGAAGCTTGACCGCGACTACCGCGTCGCATTGGTCGGAACGCCGAACCGCGATTACCTTTGGGTACTGTCGCGCGAGCCCATCCTGAGCGCGAGCGAGATCGAAACCGAATTGGAATATGCGCGCACGCTGGGTTTCGACATCGACAAGGTAGTGTTCACAACCGAGCGTTGAATCAGCTTAGCGCGAGATCGCCGTATCCACGGGCCGCAAATAGCGGCCGATTTCCGCACCCAGCAACCTCGGCTGCGTGCAATGAATCGCATGCCAGCCGATGGCGCGAGCTGCCTCGACATTGGCAGCTGTGTCATCGATGAAGAGCGTTTCTTCCGGCGCCAGCCCGTGCCGCCAGGCCAGCAACTCATAAATTTCGCCATGCGGCTTGGTCAGCTTCACATCGGCGGAGAAGATGCCGCCGTCGAAGACCGAGAAGAACGACAGCCTGCGCTCCAACGCGCGTGCATAAGGCTGAGGCATGTTCGACAGATAGAACAGACGGACATCGCCCTGCTTTTCGCGTCGGCTCGCCAGCGCCATCAGCAATTCGACCGATTCCGGTATTGGCTGGAGCATTTCGCCGAGCGGCACGATCATGTCGTGTACACGATCGGG
Organism: Variovorax sp.; assembly: GCA_028292145.1. Lineage (GTDB taxonomy): Bacteria > Pseudomonadota > Gammaproteobacteria > Burkholderiales > Burkholderiaceae_C > Variovorax. The sequence continues at coordinate 2,503 of JAQGMX010000283.1, read as the reverse complement.
CGGCAGTGACAACCGTGCCGATGTCCGTGCCACCACTTCATCCACGCTACGGATGCCGCAGTCGAAATCCAACCAGTCCTTGTGATGGAAGAAAGCACGTGCGAACGCCCCTGCCGTCTCAAACGTCGGCGCCCGCTCGGGAAAATGCGCCTGCAGCAGCCGTGCCGGCTCCCAGCCAATCAAGACCGCGCCCAGATCGAAAACAACATTCATCGCATGCAAATCCATAGCCGATAACGCAGCAATTGTTTCACGCGCGGTCGATGGCACGGATCCAGCGTGCGACAGTAGTGCTCCAATACAACCACAACCAACGGACCTGCATTCATGAGCTTCGACCTCGTTCTGTTCGGCGGCACAGGCGACCTCGCCTGGCGCAAGCTGATGCCCGCGCTGTTCCAGGCCTTCCGACACGGCAGCCTTCCCGAAGGCGGCCGCATCATCGGCGTCGCTCGCGACGATCTTTCGGACGATCAGTACCGCGAACTGATCCAGTCGCGCTTCGAGGCGGTCGAAGGCTCCAAGCGGCCCAGCACCGACGAGTTCAAGAAATTCGCCTCGATGCTGTACTTCCTGCGCATGGACCTGTCGAAGACCGAGGACTACGCGCGCCTCGCCGCGCTGCTCGAAACGCGCAATGCCGACAGCGTCGTCATGTACGTGGCGACTGCGCCAACGTTGTTCATTCAGGTGGTCGAGCAGATCGCTGCCGCCGGCCTCAACACCCCGCGCACGCGCGTAGTGCTCGAAAAACCGCTCGGCCACGACCTGGCGTCCAACCGCTCAATCAACGACGCGGTCCGCAAGGTGCTGACCGAACAGCAGGTCTTCCGCATCGACCACTATCTGGGGAAGCCGTCGGTCCAGAACCTGTTCGCGATGCGCTTCGGCAATGCGCTCTTCGAGCCGATCTGGCGCCGCGAGCATATTGCCAACATCCAGATCACGATCGCCGAAGATCTGGGCGTGGAAAAGCGCGGCGCTTTCTACGACCAGACTGGCGCGCTGCGCGACATGGTGCAGAACCATGCGCTGCAACTGGTCTGCGCCATCGCGATGGAGCCGCCGATCAACGCGCACGCCGACGCCCTGCGCGACGAAAAGCTCAAGGTACTGCGCTCGCTGAAGCCGTGGACGCCGGAAACGCTCAATCTGCATGCGATTCGCGGTCAGTACACGGCCGGAACGGCGTACGGCGAACGGGTGAAGGGCTACCTCGAAGAGCCGGGTATCGATCCGCAGAGCCGTACCGAGACTTTCGTTGCGCTGCGTGCCGAAATCGCCAACTGGCGCTGGGCCGGCGTGCCCTTCTATATTCGCACAGGCAAGCGGCTGGCGTCGCGCGATGCGCGCATCGAGATCAATTTCAGGCCGACACCCCATGCGATTTTTCGGGCAGCGGCGGGTGCGGTCAATAAGCTGGTGATCAATCTGCAGCCCAAGGACGGTCTCGAATTGCATCTGCTCGCGCAGGCGCAGAATAATCGCAAACGCAGCAGCAACCCCGACGCGGCCCAACCGCTCGCCTCGGTGCAGCTCGACCTCGACTTCGACAAGCGCTTCGGCAGCGAACGTGTCGGCGCTTACGAGCGGTTGCTGCTCGACGTGATCGACGGCCGGCTCAACCTGTTCGTGCGCAGCGACGAGCAGGAAGAAGCCTGGCGGTGGGTGGAGCCGCTGATCGACAGCTGGAGCGGCGACGGATTCCCGAGGCCTTATGCGGCCGGCACCTGGGGGCCGAGTGCGTCGAGCGCAATGATCGCGCGCGACGGCTTCGCGTGGAGCGAGGAGCAATAGTTAAAGCTTTTCAGCGCTTGATGCTCATCCATTTGAAGGGCATCGCGTCGTCTGGCATCTGCGTGAGCTCGACTTTCTTGCTCACGCCCCAGGCCAACGCCTGCTGATGCAACGGAATCGTGCCGATGTCTTCAACTTGCAACGCCAGCGCCTCCTTGACCAGCGCATCGCGCCGACCCCGATCGCTTTCCGAGCGAACGAGGCGAACGAGCGCATCCAGCTTCGGGTTGCAGTAAGCGCCCAGATTGGACATTCCGCTGCCGGCGAAATCGGGACATCCCGTCAGTGCATCGAGCGCATCATGGGCGTCGTAAGTACCCGGTGTCCAGCCGAGCATGTAGAAACTCGTGTCGCGCCGCAGCACTTTGGGAAAATAGGTCCGCTTGCTCTCGATGGCCAGATTGACCTTGACGCCGACCTTCCCGAGATTCGCAGCCACCGCCTCACAAATCTGCCAGTCGTTCACATACCGATCGTTCGGGCAATTGAGCGTGACCTCGAAATTGTTGGCATAACCGGCTTCGGCCAATAGTTTGCGCGATGCTTCTGGGTCGTACGGCAGGCGCTTGTCCTGATCTGCGCTCCAGCCGTTGATGCCGGGGCCGACCAACAATGCAGTGGGATGCGATGCGCCACGCATCACATTGCGCTGTATCCCGGCGATGTCGATGGCCTGGTAGAACGCCTGACGCACCCGCTTATCCTT
>JAQGMX010000264.1 GCA_028292145.1 Variovorax sp. | reverse complement strand
TCATGCCGCTGCCTTCACTTCAGGAAACCGCTGCGCGTCGACGATCTTCAGCGTCGCGCTCACCGTCCCGGTGCGCCCGTCCTCGAACTTCACCTGCGTCTCGATGAACTGCTCGGTCTTGCCGCCGTACAGCGCATCGATCAGCACCGCGTATTTCTGCGCGATGAAGCCGCGCCGCACTTTGCGCGTGCGGGTCAGCTCGTCGTCGTCCGGGTCGAGCTCCTTGTGCAGGACCATGAAGCGCGCGATCTGCGTGTCGGCCATGCCGGGCTCGGCGGCGAGGTCGGCGTTCACCTGGCCGATGCATTCGGCGATCTGCGTCAGCACCTCCGGCTTGCCGGCCAGATCGACGTAGCCGCCGTAAGCCAGCCCGCGCCGCTCGGCCCAGTTGCCGATGGCTTCGAAATCGATGTTGATGAACGCGCAGACCTCGCTGCGCGCATCGCCGAAGCAGACGGCTTCCTTGATCTGCGGGAAGAACTTGAGCTTGTTCTCGATGTAGTTGGGCGCGAACATGGCGCCGCCGGCCATGCGGCCGACGTCCTTCGCGCGGTCGATGATGCGCAGGTGGCCTTCGCTGTCAAGCACGCCGGCGTCGCCGGTGTGGAAGTAGCCGTCGGCGTCGAGCACTTCGGCCGTGGCGTCGGGGCGTTTGTAGTATTCCTTCAGCACCGAGACGCCGCGCACCAGCACCTCGCCGTCGGCCGCGATCTTGAGTTCGATGCCTGGCGCCGCGGTGCCGACCGTCTGCAGCTTCACCTTGCCGTCCTGCTGCAGGCACACATACGCACAGGTTTCGGTCTGGCCGTAGAACTGCTTCAGGTTGACGCCGATCGAGCGGTAGAAGCGGAACAGGTCCGGCCCGATGGCCGCGCCCGCCGTGTATGCCACGCGGATGCGGCTCATGCCCAGCACGTTGCGCAGCGGGCCGTAGACCAGCACGTTGCCGAGCCGGTACAGCATCCGGTCGGCGGCACCCACCGGCGCGCCGTTCAGGATGTCCGCGCCGACGCGCCGCGCCAGCGCCATGAACTTCGCATACAGCCAGCGCTTGGGCGCGGCCGCGTCTTCCATACGGATCGACACGGCCGTCAGCAGCCCTTCGAAGGTGCGCGGCGGGCCGAAGTAGTAGCTCGGACCGATTTCGCGCATGTCGTTCATCACGGTTGCCGCCGATTCCGGGCAGTTCAGCGTGAAACCGCCGACCAGCCACTGCGCGACCGAGAAAAGATGGTCGCCGACCCAGGCCATCGGCAGGTAGCTCATGATGTTGTCGCCCGGACCGAGCCGGTCGGTCGTGACGCCGCCGTGGCCCGACGCGATGAAGCTTGCATGCGTCTGGCACACGCCTTTCGGCCGTCCTGTGGTGCCCGAGGTGTAGAGGATGACGCCGACATCGCCCGGCTCGCCTGCATCGACGCTCGCATCGAAAACGCCCGGATTCGCCGTGTCCCAGGCGCGGCCGAGCGCACGCAGCGCGTCGTAGCCGATGAGCCCCGGCTGGTCGTAATGGCGCAGGCCGCGCGGGTCGTCGTAGACGATGTGGCGGATCACCGTCGCGCTGCCGGCCTGCTTCTGCAGTTCGCGGCACTCGAGCAGCTTGTCGACCTGCTCCTGGTCTTCGGCGATGGCGAACTCGATGCTCGCGTCGTCCAGCATGAAGACCATCTCGCCGGCGACCGCGTCCTGGTAGAGCGGCACCGGCACGCCGCGCAGGCTCTGCGCCGCGATCACCGCAAAGTAGAGGTGCGGCCGGTTGGCGCCGAAGATGGCCAGGTTGTGGGTGGCGGTGAAGCCGAGGCTCGCGAGTCCGCAGGCCATCTCGCGCACTTCCAGCGCGGCGTCGCGCCAGGTCCAGGTCTGCCAGATGCCGAGGTCTTTCTCGCGCACCGCAGGCGCATCCGGCTGCGTTGCGGCGTGGGCGCGCAATAGGCGTGGGAACGTGCTGTCTGGTGGGACGGCATTGGAGGAGAGGCGGGCGGTGTGGGAGGTCACGATGCGCCGACTGTAGGACCGACTTTGACGCCAATCTGTCGTTCGGACGACAATCCTAGGGTGAGCACTCCCCCGGACTTTCCCGAATCCACCGCGCCACGGCCTGCGGGTCCGCGCACGTCGTCGATCCGCGACCGCGTGCGCGCCGCCACGCCGGAAGAACTGCGCAACATCCCGTGGCTCGATGCGCTGCGGCCCGACGAGCGTCGTCGCGCCGAGGCGATGGTGGAAGTCGGCGAGGCCGAGGCGGGCGACCTGATCTGCCGCGTCGGCCGCTCGCCGACCTACTGGATCGGCGTCGTCGAAGGCCTGCTCAAGATGAGCAACGACAACGCCGACGGCACCTCGATGACCTACAGCGGCCTGCCGCCCGGCGGCTGGTTCGGCGAGGGCACGGTGCTCAAGCGCGAGCCCTACCGCTACAACATCCAGGCGCTGCGGCGCAGCGTGGTCGCTGGATTGCCGATCGACGAATTCCACTGGCTGCTCGACCATTCGATCGGCTTCAACCGCTTCGTCATGCACCAGCTCAACGAGCGGCTCGCGCAGTTCATCGCCGCACGCGAAGCCGACCGCCTGAACAACCCCGACGTGCGCGTCGCGCGCAACCTCGCGGCGCTGTTCAACCCGGTGTTGTT
>JAQGMX010000263.1 GCA_028292145.1 Variovorax sp. | reverse complement strand
ACCACAGCGCCTGGCCGTTCGACAGCATGAAATTGAAGGTGCCGTGGCGGGCCGCACGCGGCGCGAGTTCGCGCAGCGTCAGCGTGAGTTCGGCGATGCTGGGCACGTCGGCATGCGACTTGGCGAGTTCCTGCATCAGCCAGCAGAACGCGTGTTCGCTGTCGGTGTCGCCGACCGGATGGAAGCTGCCATGCAGGCGCGGCCGGAAATCCTTCAGGTCGCCGTTGTGCGCAAAAACCCAGTAACGCCCCCAGAGTTCGCGTACGAAAGGGTGGCAGTTCTGCAGGTTGACCTGGCCTTGCGTCGCCTTGCGGATGTGCGCGACGACGTTGCGGCTCTGGATCGGATAACGCCGGATCAGTTCGGCCACCGGCGAATCGGCGGCCGGCAGATGGTCGACGAAGTGCCGCAGGCCCCGGTCCTCGAAAAAAGCGATGCCCCAGCCGTCGGCGTGATGGTCGGTGCGGCCGCCGCGCTGCGCGAAGCCGGCGAAGCTGAAGGTCACGTCGGTCGGCGTGTTGGCGTTCATGCCGAGCAGTTGGCACATGGTCAGGAAGCCTCGCTGGATGTGTGGGGAGAAGCGGGTTTGTCGCGCAGTTGCCAGGCTGCGAGTAGCGCGATGGCGCACAGCGCGGCCAGCATCAGGAAGACCTCGTTGAAGGCCGCGAGCCGCGCCGCGCTCGTCGCGCGGTCGAGCGAATCGCCGTGCGCCGCCAGCCGCCATTCGAGCGCAATCGCGCACAGGCTCACGCCGGCCGCGCCGCCGAGCATGCGGATGAAGCTGATCGCGCTCGCGCCCTGCGGAATGAGCGGCTTCGCCAGCGGGCGCATCGAGCCCAGGTTGAGCGACGGCAGGATGAAGCCCAGCCCGATGCGGCCGATGGTCGCGAAAGCCACCAGCAGCCACAGCGTGCCGCCCAGAGACAGCGTGAACATCAGCGAGAAAGACAGCGCCAGCAACGCCAGTCCGATGCTCACCAGCAGCCAGGTCGGCTTGCGGTCCGCGAGGCGCCCGACTATCGCGATGGTGAACGCCAGCACGATGCCCGCCGGCAGCATGATCGTGCCGACATGCGACGCCGACAGCTTCAGCGCGACCTGCATGTAGACCGGAAGCAGATAGGTCGAGCCGAACAGCGCCGCGCCGTAGATGAAGGCGACGACGCTGCCCATCGCGAACTGCCGGTAGCCGAACAGCGCCATGTTCATCAGCGGCGCGCCGCCGGTGGCCGTCAGGTGGCGCTGGAAGCGGATGAAGGCGATCAGCGCGACGACGGCGCCGGTCAGCAGCACGACCGATTCGATGACCGAATCGCCGCGCAGTGCCACCAGGCCGTTGAGCAGGCACAGCGTGCCGACGGTGCCGATCAGCAGGCCGCGCCAGTCGAGCCCGGTGTCGCGCGCCGCAGCCACGCCGCCGGGCGCAGTGACGGGCACGAACTTGTAGGCCAGCCAGATCGACAGCAGGCAGAAAGGCACCACCATGAAGAAGATAGAGCGCCAGCCGAACATGTCGACCAGCACGCCGCCAATGCTCGGGCCGATGGCCGGCGCCAGCACGACGCCCATGCCGAAGATGCCGCTCGCGCGTCCCTGCTCGTGCGGCTCGAAGGCGCGCAGGATGATGATGGCCGGAATCGGCTGCACGACGCCCGCGGCCAGCCCTTCGGCGATGCGCGCGACCAGTACCAGCGAAAAGTTGTTGGAGAGCCCGCCCATCACGCCGCCGGCCAGCAGCAGCACCATCGTTCCGACGTAGGTGCGCCGGTAGCCGTAGCGCGACAGCAGCCACGGCGTGGTCAGCATCGAAACCGTCATCGCGACCATGAAGCCCGAACTCACCCACTGCGCGCGCTCCTGGCCGAGCCCGAAGTAGTGGCTCATGTCCGGGATCGCCACGTTGACGATCGTCGAAGACATGATGGACGCCATCACGCCGACCATCACCGAGATCAGCAGGAGCCAGCGGTAGCGTTCGCCGTATTTTTCTCGGAGGGATGGCGGCGGTGTGGTGGCGATCATGTGGCGGAGGACGCACCAGGCGAATGCGCCTGAAAAGTGCAAAAGTCTCGTTTGCCTGTCCTACAAGGATATCGGTGATTGCGCTTCCGGGCCGCAGGAGGGGGCCGTCAAAATGACTGTTGCACTAGAAAGACAGATCACGCCATGGATGCCCAATACAACAACAGCGGTCCCGCCACTGCGGAGCAGCACCACGAGACACCCTCGCTCGCAGCCGAACTGCGCGCGCCGACCATCAGCCGCGCGTACCAGTGCCAGTGCGGCCGTCCGGTCTTTCTGGGCAATACGATGTGCCTGGCCTGCAAGACCCCGCTGGGCTACGTGACCGAAAAGCTGGGCGTGGTGCCGATCGCGCCTGCGACTTTCGCCGGTGCGGAACCTGATACGTACACCGTCTACGGCGAACCGGAAGGCCATGCCTTTCACCGCTGCGCCAACTTCGATACACCCTCGCGCTGCAATTGGATGGTGCCTGCGCCGCGTGCCGGCGATCGACTGTCTTTCAATACGGACGGCCTGACGCCCGGGTTCTGCCTCTCCTGCAGCACCACCCGCACCATTCCAGACATGTCGATCGAGGGAAACGATCAACGCTGGCGCAAGCTGGAACTTGCGAAGCGAAGGCTGCTGTCCCAACTGCTGGTGCTGGGTCTGCCGATCGTCACGCGACACACCGACCCGACAGGTGGGCTGGCCTTCGATTTCCTGAGCAATCTGCCGGGTGGTCCGAAGGTGCTCACCGGTCATCAGGACGGCATCATCACGCTGAACGTCGAAGAGGCGGAAGACGCCGTGCGCGAACGCATCCGGGCCGAAATGCGCGAGCCTTACCGCACGCTGGTCGGCCACTTTCGGCACGAGGTGGGTCATTTCTATTGGGATCAGCTCGTGATCGGCACGCCGTGGATCGACGCCTACCGCGACCTGTTCGGCGACGAGCGCGCCAGCTATGCCGACGCGCTACGCCTCCACTACGAGAACGGACCGCCGGCCGACTGGGCCAGCCGTTACGTCACCAGCTACGCGAGCTGTCATCCATGGGAGGACTGGGCCGAAACGTGGGCGCATTACCTGCACATGGCCGACACGGCAGACACCGCGATGAGCTTCGGCGTCGATGCGGCCAACGTCGAAGTGTCCAACGATCTCTTCGAGCCGACCGATCTCTGGCAGCCTGATCATCCCGGCGCGACCAAATTCCTCGAGTTCCTCAACGGCTGGGTGCGCCTGACCAACGTGCTGAACGAACTCTCGCGCAGCATGGGTCAGCCCGATTACTACCCGTTCGTGCTGCCGCGCGCGGCGGTCGGCAAGCTGCAGTTCATCCATCAGGTGATCACCGAGCAGCGGATGCAGGTGAAGTCGGAAATCGCGGCTGAAATGTCCGTGCCGCTGGAAGCCGTGCTCGACGAGGGCACGACCGATTCGCTGACGCCTTCGAGTCCCCCGGAGATGGCGCCGGTGCAGTCGCAGAACCAGGGCTTCGATCAGATCGGATTGCAGGGAAGCGGGCAGACCCAGACGCAGAATCAGAGCGAGCTGCAAGGTCAGACCCAGTTCCAGCAGAGCCAGGTGAATCCGCAGTCGCAGATTCACAGCTGACAGTTTCTGATCGATTCAGCGCAGCGGAGGCGCTTCCGCTGCGCATCGTGCGCAGATGCAGGCCGTGTCGACCGCATCTGCAGGAACGCGGGAAAGCGATTCAGGATTGAAGACCGCGTCCATGCACCAGCAGCGTTCAGGCGGATTGCCCGTTTCGCGGGCAATTTCCATGACGCAAGCGTTCCTGTCGCCGCAGATGGGACAACAGGTCGGGTCGCGAGGACGACCGGCGGTGATCAGGCCTCGCCCTTCACCTTCAACCGCCAAGCATGCAGCAGCGGCTCCGTATACCCGCTCGGCTGTTCCACGCCCTTGAACACCAGATCCCGCGCAGCCATGTACGCCGCCGAAGTCTTGAAGTTCCCGGCCATCGGCTGATACAGCGCATCTCCCGCGTTCTGTCCGTCGACCACCGCAGCCATGCGCTCGAAGGTCTCCTCGACCTGCGCCGCGCTCACCACGCCGTGCAGCAGCCAGTTCGCGATGTGCTGGCTCGAAATGCGCAGCGTCGCCCGGTCTTCCATCAACCCGACGTTGTGGATGTCCGGCACCTTCGAGCAGCCGACGCCCTGGTCGATCCAGCGCACGACGTAGCCCAGGATGCCCTGCACGTTGTTGTCGAGCTCCTGCTGCTTGTCGGCGTCGCTCCAGTCCGGGGTCGGCGCGACGGGCACCTGCAGCAGGTCGTTCAGGATCTCGTCGCGCACGGCGTCGATGTCGGTCTTTTCCAGTTCCTTCTGCACGTCGGCGACGCTGACCTGGTGATAGTGCAGCGCGTGCAGCGTCGCGGCGGTCGGCGAGGGCACCCAGGCGGTGTTAGCGCCGGCTTTCGGGTGGCCGATCTTCTGCTTGAGCATGTCGGCCATCAGGTCGGGCATGGCCCACATGCCCTTGCCGATCTGCGCCTTGCCGCGCAGGCCGCAACTCAGGCCCACCAGCACGTTGTTCTTCTCGTACGCGGCGATCCACGGCGTCGTCTTCATGTCGCCCTTGCGCAGCATCGCGCCGGCCTGCATGGCGGTATGCATCTCGTCGCCGGTGCGGTCGAGGAAACCGGTGTTGATGAAGGCGACGCGCGAAGCCGCTTCGGCGATGCAGGCCTTGAGGTTGACGCTGGTGCGGCGCTCCTCGTCCATGATGCCGAGCTTGACGGTGTTGTCCGCCAGGCCGAGCAGCTGCTCGACGCGGCCGAACAGCTCGCTCGCGAAGGCGACCTCGGCCGGGCCGTGCATCTTCGGTTTCACGATGTAGACGCTGCCGGTGCGCGAATTGCCCTTGCGCTTCAGGTCGATCGTGGCGATGGTGGTCGTCACGACCGCGTCCAGGATGCCTTCCGGAATCTCCTTGCCGTCGGCGTACAGGATGGCCGGATTGGTCATCAGGTGGCCGACGTTGCGCAGGAACATCAGCGAGCGGCCGTGCAGCTTGAGCGGCTGGCCGTCGGCGCCGGTGTATTCGCGGTCGGGGTTCAGGCCGCGCGTGAAGGTTTTGCCGCCCTTGACGACTTCCTCGGTCAGCGTGCCTTGCATGATGCCGAGCCAGTTCGAATACGCGACCACCTTGTCGGCCGCATCGACCACGGCGACCGAGTCTTCGAGGTCGAGGATGGTCGACAGCGCGGCTTCCATCACCACGTCGCTGATGCCGGCCGCGTCGGTCTTGCCGATCGTCGTGCTGCGGTCGATCTGGATGTCGATGTGGATGCCGTTGTGCTTGAGCAACACCGACGACGGCGCGGCCGCATCGCCCTGGTAACCGACGAACGCGGCCGGGTCGACCAGCGTCGTGCTGCCGCCTTCGAGCGCGATCTGCAACTGGCCGTTGCGCACGCTGTAGCCGGTCGCCATCTTGTGCGAATTGCCGACGAGCGGCACGGCCTGGTCGAGCACTTCGCGTGCGAATTCGATGACCTTGACGCCGCGCACCGGGTTGTAGCCCTTGCCTTTTTCTGCACCGTCGGTCTCGGGAATCGCATCGGTGCCGTAGAGCGCGTCGTACAGCGAGCCCCAGCGCGCATTGGCCGCGTTGAGTGCGTAGCGGGCGTTCAGGATCGGCACCACCAGCTGCGGCCCGGCCTGCTGAGCCAGCTCGGCGTCGACGTTGGTCGTCGTGGCCTGCGTGCCCTTGGGTTGCGGCAGCAGGTAGCCGATCTTTTCCAGGAATTCACGGTAGGCCGGCATATGCGCGATCGGGCCGGGGTTGGCCTTGTGCCAGCCGTCGAGTTCGGTCTGCAGACGGTCGCGTTCGGCCAGCAGCGCAATGTTCTTCGGCGCCAGATCGGTCACGATGGCGTCGAAGCCTTTCCAGAAAGCGGCGCTGTCGACGCCGGTGGCCGGCAGCACCTGGTCTTCGAGGAATCGATGGAGTTCGTCGGCGACCTGGAGGACGTGGACGGGTGTGCGTTCGGTCATGCGGAGTCCTTCAAGAATGGATGTCGGGGGGATCTGGAAACTGTATTCGATATGAACCAGATGATTTAACGCGCGGAAATCCTTTGATTCGCAACCTGAATAGGGCTAATCGA
>JAQGMX010000132.1 GCA_028292145.1 Variovorax sp. | reverse complement strand
GGCGCAGACGGCTCAAGCCGAAGAGGCTTTCCAGCGCATTGAGGCTGCCAGCGGCGGGCGTCTCGGCATTTGCGTTCTCGACACGGCCACCGGACATCGATCAGGCTCCCGGGCCGAGGAGCGCTTTCCGATGTGCAGCACATTCAAGTTCCTTGCTGCCGCCTTCGTGCTCCAACGCTCGGACAGCGGCCTTGAAGAACTCACGCGGGCCGTTTCGATTCCGGCCAAGGCAGATCTGGTGCCCTACTCGCCCGCGACCGGCCCCATTGCCGGCCGGACGATGACGATGGCGCAGTTGTGCGATGCAGCCGTCACGATCAGCGACAACACCGCTGCCAACCTGATGCTCGCCAGCTTCGGCGGTCCGGCCGGACTGACGGGTTTCACGCGCGCGCTCGGCGACCGGTTCACGCGGCTCGACCGCAACGAGCCGTTGTTGAACGAGGCGACGCCCGGCGACGAGCGCGACACGACGACGCCAGCGGCGATGCTGGGTCTCATGAAGAAACTGCTGGTCAACAAGACGTTGAAGTCAACTTCACGCGAGCAGCTGACGGCCTGGCTGCTTGCGAACACCACCGGCGCCAAACAGATCCGCGCCGGACTGCCGAACGGCTGGCGGGTCGGCGACAAGACGGGGTCCGGCGGTCACGGCACCGGGAACGACATCGCGATCGTCTGGCCGCCCGGGAAGGACAGCGCACCGCTTCTGGTGACAGCCTACCTGACAGGCACATCCGGCCCGGTCGAACAGCGCCATGCGACTTTGGCAGCCGTCGGAGCGCTTTTGCCGACGATGGCCGGCAAAAGCTGAGCCCGGATCAGATCGCCCGGCTTCCCGGGCGGTCGACCGAAATCGGCGCGCGCTTCGTGATCAGCATGAGCAGCAACAGCGCGAAAACGGTGAAAGCGATGAACGACCAGTTCGCGATCGACAGGCCGAACAGCGTCCAGTCGACCTTGCTGCAGTCGCCGCTGCCGCGAAAGATCATCGGCAGCGCGCGTTGCAGCGGGAAGGTCTCGATCATTCCGTAGATATCGCGGCCGCAGGTCACGACTTCGGGCGGATACCACTGCAGCAGGCTCTGCTTGGCTGCGGTGAACGCGCCGCCGATCGAGAACAGCAGCGCCAGCCCGCTGCCGACACGCTGCCCGGTACGGCCGCGCATCAGCGCCGCCAGCCCGGCGAACACGGCCACCAGCACCAGCGCGTAACGCTGCACGATGCACATCGGGCACGGCTCCAGGCCAACGACATGTTGCAGGTACGCGCCGAAGGCGAGCATGGCGATGCAGGCGGCGCAGATCAGCGCCAAGGCACGGCGCGGCGAGCGGAAATACCAGTCAATCAAGGTGAAACCCAATCTTCGACGAACACCTTGGCCTTGCGTGGCGTGGCGATCACGGTGTCGCCCTCCTTCAAGCCCAAGTCCCGGAACTGTTGCGCAGGGAGTTGCGCTTCTATGAGAGTTCCGGAGCCCGGATTATCAGGATTCGATTCGACAGGTTGAAGTTCCAGGCGCGCGGTCGGGCCGACGACGATGGCGCGTGCCAGCGTGGCGACGATGCCGGTGCTGTCGCTGCCGGCGGCGCGCGGTACGTAGCGCGTCACTTCGATGTCGTGCGGCCGCACATAGGCGAGCGCCTTGGCGTCCTGCGCGCCGACGTGTTCGGGTGAATTCAGCCGCATGCCGTCGAGCTGCACTTCGCCGTCGTTGGCGCGGCCGTGGAACAGGTTCACGTCGCCGAGGAAGCCGTAGACGAACGGGCTGGCCGGATGGTCCCAGACCTCCTGGGGCGAGCCGACCTGCTCGATCTTTCCCTTGTTGATGACGACCACGCGGTCGGCGACTTCGAGCGCCTCTTCCTGGTCGTGCGTGACGAAGATCGAAGTGACGTGCAGTTCGTCGTGCAGGCGACGCAGCCAGCGGCGCAATTCCTTGCGCACCTTGGCGTCGAGCGCGCCAAAGGGCTCGTCGAGCAGCAGCACCTTCGGCTCTACCGCCAGCGCGCGCGCGAGCGCGATGCGCTGGCGCTGGCCGCCGGAGAGCTGCGACGGATAGCGGTCGGCCAGCCAGTCGAGCTGCACCAGCTTGAGCAGATCGGTGACCTTGGCCTTGATCTGCGCGTCGCTCGGACGCTGGCTGCGCGGCTTCACGCGCAGGCCGAAAGCCACGTTCTCGAACACCGTCATGTGGCGGAACAGCGCGTAATGCTGGAACACGAAGCCGACCTGCCGCTCGCGCACATGCACGTCGGTGGTGTCTTCGCCGGAGAACAGGATGCTGCCCGCGTCTGCCGTCTCCAGCCCCGCGATGATGCGCAGCAGCGTGGTCTTGCCGCAGCCCGACGGGCCGAGCAGCGCGACCAGCTCGCCGGAGGCGATGTCGAGGTTGACGTCGTTCAGCGCCCGGAAGTCGCCGAACTGCTTGCTGATGTTGCGGATTTCGATGCTCATGTCTTCTTCTCTCTTCAGGCCGTGGCAGGCGGGCGTTCCGGCGGGAGTTCGGCGATCGCCTTCATCTCCCGCTCATGGCGCCATTCGATGATCGTCTTGATCAGCAGCGTCACCAGCGCCAGGATCGCCAGCAGCGACGCCACGGCGAACGCAGCGACCGACTGGTACTCGTTGTAGAGCACTTCGACGTGCAGCGGCATCGTGTTGGTCTGGCCGCGGATATGGCCCGAGACCACCGACACGGCGCCGAATTCGCCCATCGCCCGCGCATTGCACAGGATCACGCCGTACAGCAGGCCCCACTTGATGTTGGGCAGCGTCACGCGCCAGAAGGTCTGCCAGCCGGTCGCGCCGAGCACGATGGCGGCCTGCTCCTCGTCGGTGCCCTGCGACTGCATCAGCGGGATCAGCTCCCGCGCGATGAACGGAAAGGTCACGAAAACTGTCGCCAGCACGATGCCGGGCACGGCGAAGATGATCTTGATGTCGTGTTCGGCCAGCCACGGGCCCAGCCAGCCCTGCGCGCCGAAAACCAGCACGTAGATCAGGCCCGCCACCACCGGCGACACCGCGAAAGGCAGGTCGACCAGCGTCGTCAGGAAAGCCTTGCCGCGGAACTCGAACTTGGCGATCGCCCAGGCCGCGGCGACGCCGAACACCAGGTTCAGCGGGACGGCGATGGCAGCAGTGATCAGCGTCAGGCGGATCGCGCTCCAGGCATCGGGCTCCTTGAGCGCCTCGACGTAAGCGCCGAAACCCTTGCGCAGCGCCTCGGCGGCCACGGCGGCCAGCGGCAGCACCAGGAACAGGAACATGAAAGCCAGCGCCACGCCTATCAGCGTGCGGCGGACCCAGGGCGACTCGGTCGTGCCCGCCTTGGCGCGGCGTACCGTGCGTGCGTTGTTGCCGCTCATGTCAGGCACCTCCCGAACGACGGCGTTTCCAGCCTTGCAATGCGTTGATGACGAGCAGCAGCAGGAAGGAAATCACCAGCATCACCAGCGCGACCGCCGTGGCGCCCGCGTAGTCGTACTGTTCCAGCTTGCCGATGATGATCAGCGGCGTGATCTCGGAAATCATGGGCATGTTGCCGGCGATGAAGATCACCGAACCGTATTCGCCGATCGCGCGCGCAAAAGCCATCGCGAAGCCGGTCAGCAGCGCCGGCATGATCGACGGCAGGATCACTTTGGTGAAGGTCTGCAGGCGTGTCGCGCCGAGCGAGGTCGCCGCTTCTTCGAGTTCCTTCTCCGTGTCTTCGAGCACCGGCTGCACCGTGCGAACCACGAACGGCAGCCCGATGAAGATCAGCGCGATCACGATGCCGGCCGGCGTGAAGGCCAGCTTGATGCCGTGCGGCTCCAGGAACTGGCCGATCCAGCCGTTGCCGGCCAGCAGCGCGGTCAGCGAAATGCCGGCCACGGCGGTCGGCAAGGCGAACGGCAGATCGACCAGCGCGTCGACGATGCGCTTGCCCGGAAACTTGTAGCGCACCAGCACCCATGCAACCAGCAGCCCGAACACGAGGTTGACCAGCGCCGCGATGAATGAGGCGCCGAAGGTCAGCCGGTAGGAAGCCATCACGCGCGGCGACGTCACTGCCACCCAGAACTGGTCCCAGGTCAGCGTGAACGTCTTGAAGACCAGCGCCGACAACGGAATCAGCACGATCAGGCTCAGGTACAGCACCGTGTACCCGAGCGTCAGGTTGAAGCCCGGCAGCACGCGGCGAGCGCCATTCGCGCCGCCCGCACGCGAAATCGGCGCTGCCGCAGACGACAGCGCCGAAGAAGAAACGCCGCTCATCGTGCTGCGCTGTAGAGCTTGTCGAACTGGCCGCCGTCGTTGAAGTGGACTTTCTGCGCTTCACTCAGGCTGACGAACAGTTCCTGCACGGTGAACAGCTGCAGCGGCTTGAACGTGGCGGCGTACTTCTTGAGCACGGCTTGCGAGCGCGGACGCAACGCGTGCTTGGCCGCGATTTCCTGGCCTTCGTCCGAATACAGGTAGTCGAGGTACGCCTTGGCCAGCGCGCCGGTGCCCTTCTTGTTGACCGTGCGTTCGACGATGGCGACCGGGTTCTCCGCCACGATGCTGATCGACGGATACACCGCGTCGACCTTGCCGGTGCCGAATTCGCGGTCGATGGACACCACTTCGGATTCGAAGGTGATCAGCACGTCGCCGATGCTGCGCTGCAGGAACGCCGTGGTGGCGTCACGCCCGCCGCGCGCCAGGATCGGCACGTTCTTGAACAGCTTGCCGACGAATTCCGCGGCTTGCGCGTCCGTGCCGCCCTTCTTCTTCACGTAGCCCCAGGCCGCGAGATAGGCGTAGCGGCCGTTGCCGCCGGTTTTCGGGTTGACGACCACGACCTTCACGTCGGGCTTGATCAGATCTTCCCAATCCTTGATGCCCTTCGGGTTGCCGTTGCGGACCAGGAACAGCATCGTCGAGGTGGTCGGCGATGCGTTGTCGGGGAAGCGCTTGGCCCAGTCTTTCGCGACCACGCCGGCGCCGGCCAGGAATTCGACGTCGGTCGAGGTGTTCATGGTGACCACGTCGGCTTCGAGGCCGTCGGCCACCGCCCGCGCCTGCGCGCTGGAGCCGGCGTGCGACTGGTCGATCTTCACGTCCTGCCCGGTCGTCTTCTTGTAGTGGGCGACGAAAGCCGCGTTGTAGTCCTTGTAGAACTCGCGCGCGACGTCGTAGGACACGTTCAACAGCGTGTTGCTTTGCGCCGCCGCGTTGCCGCCGATGAAGGCCGAAGAGGCGATCGCCAGCGCGAAGGCGATGGTCTTGATTCTGGAAGTCATAGGAATTGCGGAGATGGCAGAGAAAACGAAGGATGCAAAGAAGAAGAAAGAGCGGCTGGCGTTGGCGCCTCGACCAGAGACCTCAGCAAGGCAAGCCCCAGGGGCCAGTCGCCATGACCGGAGTCGATATTGATATGGCCCGCATTCTGCATGCGAACAAATTCACTTTGCCAGGACCGCGCATAGGCGCCGGCCAGGCGCACCGGGCAGAACGGATCGTTGCTGCTTGCGACCACGATGCTGCTGTACGGCAGCGGCGCGTACGGCACCGGTGCGAAATCGTGCAGCGCTGCACGGCGTTCCGGGTCGGCAGGCGCGACCAGCAGCGCGCCCGAGATCCGTACCGCGACCTCCGCCGGCAGATGCGCGGTCGCGATGCAGCCCAGGCTGTGCGCGGCGACGACCACAGGCCCTTCCTGCGCCAGGATCAAGTCGCCAATCGCCCGCACCCATGATTCGCGGCGCGGCGAAACCCAGTCGTCCTGGACGACGCGCACGGCGCCCTGCATGCGCTCCGCCCACAGGCTCTGCCAGTGGCCGGGACCGGAATCGCGCCAGCCGGGGACGATGACGACCGTCGGGGTCACTCGCTTTACTTGTTCGGCTGCGGCGTCACGCGCAGGTACGGCTTGACGGCCTTGAAGCCCTTCGGAAAGCGCTCGGCCAGTTCCGCTGGGTCCTGGATGCTCGGCACGATGACGACGTCATCGCCGTCTTTCCAGTCGGCGGGCGTCGCGACCTTGTGGCTGTCGGTGAGTTGTAGCGAATCGATCACGCGCAGCAGCTCGTCGAAATTGCGGCCGGTGCTGGCCGGGTAGGTCAGCGTGGCGCGGATCTTGTGCTGCGGATCGATCCAGTAGACGGTGCGCACGGTGGCGGTGGTCGACGCGTTCGGATGAATCAGGTCGTAGAGATCGGCGATCTTGCGGTCCGGGTCGGCCAGGATCGGGAAATCGACGGTCGTGTTCTGGGTCTCGTCGATGTCGGCGATCCACTGCTGGTGCTTGTCGACCGGGTCGACGCTGATCGCGATCGGCTTGACGCCGCGCTTGGCGAACTCGCTCGACAGAGCCGCCGTGCGACCCAGTTCGGTCGTGCAGACCGGCGTGAAATCGGCGGGGTGCGAAAACAGGATGACCCACGACTTGCCGGCCCACTCGTAGAAATCGACCGGTCCGGTGCTCGACTGCTGCTGGAAATTGGGTGCGGTATCGCCGATGCGAAGGGTGGCCATGACGTCGTTCCTCTGTTTCTTTGGGGATCAGGCGCCGATTGTCGGAAAGGTCGCTCGGATAACAAACGAATATCTACTTGTTTGAATATGTCGTTTTACGAATAACGATTCGGCCGAGGTTCGTCGCCACGCAGCTCTTCCGCGAGGAAATCGATCAGTTGCCGCACAGCCGGAACCAGTGCCCGACGTGGCGGGTACACCGCATGGACGATGCCTTGCGGCGGACCCCAGCCCGGCAGGACCTCGACCAGTTCACCGGTTTTGAGCTCCGCGCGGCACATGTAGTCGGGCAGCATTCCGGCGCCAACGCCCTGCAGGATCGCGAACTTCAGCGTCAGCAGGTCATCGGCCACATAGCGTGGCGTGTGCGTCAGATGGTGCGTGCGGCCGTCCGGCCCCTCCATCGGCTGCGTCGTTCGGCCCTCGCTTGCTGCCGACATCGCCACGGTGTCGATCCGTGCCAGATCCTCCGGCCCGACGACCGGCCCATGCGCGCGCATACGCGTCGCGCTCGCCACCCAGAGCGCGCGACTCGTCCCGAGATGCCGCGCGGCCAGCGTCGCACTGTCCTCGATCGCCACGCGCACCCGCAGCGCGACGTCGACGCCCTCTTCCACCGGATCGACCGGCCGGTTCAGCACCCGCATCTCGATCCGGACCTTGGGGAACCGCGCCATGAAGATCGGCAGCAGCGGCCCGACGCCGCCCTGCGCCAGCGTCACCGGGCAACTCAGCCGCAACGTGCCGCGCGGCTCCGTCTGCACCTGCGCCACCGCTTCGGCTGCCGCCTGCGCCGCATCGCGCATGGCGGCACAGTGGCGCATATAGAGCTCGCCGGCCGGCGTCAGCGACAGTCGGCGCGTGGTGCGCTGAAGCAATTGCACGCCCAGCGATGCCTCCAGGTCCGCAATCCGCCGCGACAGCCGCGACTTCGGCACGCCGAGCGCTTTGCTGGCCAACGTGAAGCCGCCGCGCTCCGCCACCTCGGCGAAGAAAACCATGTCGTTGAGATCCTGCATCGCATGCATTGTCCCAAATTCAGGACGATGTAACGCATTTCAGCCTACTTATCAGCCACTGTGACCAAAAATAGAATTCGGCTCATGCCGACGTTTTTCAGGTTTGTCGGCCAACCATCGGGCCGTCACGGCTCAACGAAAGTGAGCGACAGATCATGAAATTGCTTCAAGTGGATTCAAGCGTGCTGGGTTCGGCATCGACGTCCCGCGTCCTGACGGCGGAAATCACGGCCGAGTGGCTGCGCGCCAATGCGGGCACGACCGTCGAAATTCTCGACCTCGCGAAAGACGCGCCCAACCATTTCGACGCCGATTCGCTCGGTTCGAAGATCGGCGTCCAGGCCGAGCCGACCGAAACGCAGAAGCGCGAAAACGCGGTTTCCGAGCGTCTGGTGAGCCAGTTCCTCGCAGCCGACGTGATCGTCGTCGGCGCGCCGCTCTACAACTTTTCGGTGCCGACGCAGCTCAAGGCCTGGATCGACCGCCTGGCCCAACCCGGCCGAACCTTCAAATACGGTGAAAAAGGCCCAGTCGGCCTGGCCGCAGGCAAAACAGTGATCGTCGTCTCGACCCGTGGCGGCGTCTATTCGACCAGCGCAGGCGGCCAGGCGATGGAACATCAGGAAAGCTACCTGAAGACCGTCTTCGGCTTCTTCGGCATCACCGACGTGCGCATCGTGCGCGCAGAAGGCCTGGCAATGGGCGACGGCGCCAAGTCGGCCGCGATGGCCGCAGCGCGCGAGCAGATCGCAGCGGCGGTCGCCGGCAGCGAAGCCGTCGCCGCCTGATCCGCGCAACCCGCCCGCGGCGGGCTATCTCGCTCAGCCGTTGTGGATCTTCACCCAGGCCACGTACTTGTCGACCCAGCTCTGCAGGAACTGCTTGCTGGCTTCGGAGACGTGGCCCTTGTCGTCGAACAAACCTTCCTTGTTCTGGATGAACGCCTCGGGCTGGCCCAGCGTCGGCACGTCGAGGTAGGCCAGGATGTTGCGCAG
>JAQGMX010000122.1 GCA_028292145.1 Variovorax sp. | reverse complement strand
CGCGCATTGCGCAGGAAGCGACCCAGGTTCAGACCGTGCTCGCCATGGTCGAGAGCGGGCTCGGCGTCGCACTCGTGCCGTCGATCATGCAGCGGTTCGTTTCCCAGAAGATGGTGTGGCGTCGGCTCGCCGGCCTGCCGCAGGTCGCCGCCGTCGGGCTTGCGCTGGCTTACCGTCCCGAAATGGAAAGCGGCGCGGCCCTGCGGTTCCGACGCATGACGGAGCGGGTCTTCACTGCCGAGGAGCGCTCAGCGTGATTCGTCGATCGTCAGGAACATGAACAACCCTTGTATGGGCTGCCTCTGGTCATGGCGGATCTGGCCGCGCAAGGTCTGCATCACATGGAAGCCGTGATCGCCGGCCAGCGTCCGGAGATAGCGTTCGCCATGCGCATAACGAAGGCTGGGCAGCAGCTGGAATTCCGTGTCTTCGGCCGCCGCCAGCTCCACCGAGAAGCAGAAGATGCCGTCGCGCTCCAGCACCTTCCGGACCGCGGCGAAGGCGGGCGACAGGTCGCCCACATAGATGAAGACATCGGCTGCCGTCACCAGGTCGAACGTCGAAGCCTCCAGCGTCATGAACTCTACGATGTCCTGTTTGACGAGAACATCGTAGACCTGGGTCGCATCGGCTTCGGCCAGCATGCCGGCCGACAGGTCGACGCCGCAGAGCTGGCCGGTCGACGGCTTGAGCAACACGCCGCACAGTCCGGTGCCGCAACCCAGATCGAGGGTGCGCCGAAATCGTCGTTGCGGCGCGAGCTTCTGCAGCGTTTGCGCCAGCGTACGGTGCGCGCGGTAGTCCAGCGCCTCGACGACATGCGTCGCGAAGGCGTCGGCGTAATCGTCGAAAAGGGTCTCGACATAGCCGGCGGGTGCCGTCGTCGGTACTGTTGCGCCGGCGCCGCCCACCGCCGCAAGGTAGTAGCCGTTGAGTTCGTCGTCCGCGCCGCTCTCCCTGGCCTTGCGGAAGGCATTCGCCGCCTCGCCGATGCGCCCGGTCTCTCGCAGCAGCGTGCCGATGTTCGTCCATGCGGGCGCGAAGCGAGCGTCTGCGGCGACCGCACGCTCGTATGAGCGCATGGCTTCGGCATCGCGGTCGAGCCGTTGCAGCACCTGGCCGTGGCGGAACCAGGGCTCGGCAAAGGTCGGCGAGAGGGTGCCTGCGCGCTCGAAGCTGCGCAGCGCCTCGTCCCAGCGGTTCAGTTGCGTCATGGCGCCGCCGCGATGGAACCAGCCTTCCACGTTGTCGGGCTCGATGGCAAGGACACGATCGATGGCTTCCAGCGCTGCGTCCGGACGTGACAGTCCCAGACGTGCGGCCGCCAGATTGACGAGCGTCGAAACGCGGTCGGGCAGCAGGGCAAGGCTGGCGCTGAAGCGTTGCTCAGCCTCGTCCAGCCGACCTGCGAGCAGGTCGGCGAGTCCGTCGACGAACTGCTGACGGGCCTGTTCGAAAGCGACTGATTTGGCTTGTGTGGGCATCTTTCGATCTTAGAAGACCGGCCTTGCACGCCTGAACTGGCACTGCTTAACAAGCGATCGACGTAACCAGGGGTAAACCCTTGCTCAAACCGGTGCTTTGACAATTGTTTCGAGATAGCCCAAAAGCAATAGAGAAGCGCGCGCTGATCAGCCAGAATTTTGTCGTCGCACACCGGTGAAAAACCGCCAAAAAGCGGAAAATTTCACACCTGACTACTTTGTTCAGCTTTGTTAAAAGTTGTGCCTAAATGAGCACTTATGTGTTCATAATAAAACCTTCATCGGTCACAAAAGTTACGTATGAAGATTTTGCTCACAGGGAACATGGGCTACGTCGGGTCGGTGGTGTCGAAGTACCTTCGCGCGGCGCATCCCGATGCGGTCTTGCACGGCTACGACAACGCCTACTTCGCGCATGGCCTCACTGGAACGGCAGTGATGCCCGAGCGAAGTCTCGATGCGCAGTTCTACGGCGACGTGCGTACGCTGGCTGCCGATGCGCTGGCGGGCTACGACGCCGTCGTCCAGCTGGCAGCGATTTCCAACGACCCGATGGGCAACCGCTTCGAGCAGCCCACGATGGACATCAACCAGGGCTCGAGCGTCGACATTGCAAAGGCTGCGGCCGATGCAGGTGTCAGGAATTACGTTTTTGCTTCGAGTTGCAGCGTCTACGGCATCGCCCTCGGTGGTCCGCGCAAGGAATCGGACGAACTCAACCCGATCACCGCTTACGCCAAATCGAAGATCGGCGCGGAACGCGAGTTGTCCGAACTCGACACCGACATGACGATCACCTGCCTGCGCTTCGCTACAGCCTGCGGCATGTCGGACCGGCTGCGGCTCGATCTGGTGCTCAACGATTTCGTCGCCTGCGCGTTGAGCCAGGGCGAAATCACGGTGCTGTCGGACGGTTCGCCCTGGCGCCCGCTCATCGACGTCGCGGACATGGCGCGCGCCATCGACTGGGCCGTCACGCGGACGAGAGACAACGGCGGCCGGTATCTGGCCGTCAACGCGGGCTCCGACGACCGCAACTATCAGGTACGGGATCTTGCGAAGGCCGTGGCCGATGCGGTGCCGGGCACCAAGGTTTCGATCAACCTTTCCGCACCCGCCGACAGCCGTTCCTACCAGGTCGACTTCGCGCTCTACAAATCGCTCGCACCCGACCACCAGCCGCAGGTTGATTTGCAGCAATCGATACAGAACCTGTTGGCCGGTTTGCGGCGCATGAAATTCACCGACTCGGAATTTCGTTCGTCGCCGCTGATTCGCCTGAACGTCCTGCAAGGCCATATCGACGAGAAACGCCTGGACATGTCTTTCAAATGGCAGCCGATCGACGCTGCCTGAGCAAAACGCTGCACGCGAGGAGCCGAACGATGGTGAAAGTTGTGTTGCTGGCTGGCGGGTATGGCACGCGTCTCAGCGAAGAAACCACCGTGCGGCCGAAGCCGCTGGTCGAGGTGGGCGGAAAGCCGATCATGTGGCACATCATGAAGCTGTACGCGCATTACGGGCTCAACGATTTCGTGGTTCTCGGCGGCTACAAGGTCGACATGATCCGGGAATACTTTCTGCGCCATCAATCGCGCGATACGGATTTCACAATCGACCTGGGCACCGGAAAGGTCGACTGGCTTGAAACCCGCAGCGAAAACTGGCGCGTGACCGTACTCGATACGGGTCTCGAAACCATGACCGCCGGACGCATCAAGCGCGCGAGGAAGCATCTGGAGGGCGAGCGCTTCTGTCTGACCTACGGCGACGGCGTCTCCGACGTGAATATGCACCAGTTGATGGACTTCCATGAAAACTCGGGAGCCCATTGCACGTTGACGGCGGTGACGCAACCCGGCCGGTATGGCGCGCTCCATCTTTCCGACGACGGCGGCCACGTCAAGGGCTTCCGGGAAAAAGGCGCCACGGACGGCGGCCTGATCAACGGCGGCTTCTTTGTCTGCGAGCCGGAAATCTTCGATGTAATCGACGGCGATCATCAAATGTGGGAAGAGGAACCCATGGCGCGATTGGTGGAGCAGGGAAAGCTTGCGAGCTATCACCATCAGGGCTATTGGCAAAGCATGGACTCGTTGCGCGACAAGCTGGTGCTTGAAAACCTTTGGGGCAAGGGCGATTCGGCGCCCTGGAAAGTCTGGCGTGATTGAAAAGGTAGATGCGTCGGAATTCAGGAGTTCTTCGAAATGATCATCGTCGACACTGCATTGAAAAAGCGTGCCGCTGCGGGGAACCCGATCAAGGTAGGTCTGGTCGGGGCGGGCTTTCAGGGACGCGGTATTGCGCTGCAAATCATTGCATCCACGCCCGGCATGCGGCTGTGCGCAATAGCTAATCGGCGTATCGATCCCGCCGTTCGGGCGTTCACCGAAGCCGGCGTCGAACCCGTTCGCTGCGATACCCAACCCGAATTGGAAGCCGCCATTGCGGCCGGAACGCCGGCCGTGACCGAGGATGCGATCGCGCTCGTGCGGGCGGCAGGGCTTGACGCCATCATCGAAGTCACGGGTTCGCTGGACTATGCCGCCATCGTGGTGCTTGCGGCGATCGAATCCGGAAAGCATGTCGTGCAGATGAATGCGGAATTGGACGGAACGGTCGGCCCGATCCTCAGACGGAAAGCTGATGCGCGCGGCGTGGTCTATACCTTTTCCGACGGCGACCAGCCGGGCGTTCAAATGAATTTGTTCCGCTTTGTCGCAGGAATGGGTTGCAAGCCGGTGCTTTGCGGAAACATCAAGGGTTTGCATGATCCTTATCGGGATCCGACCACGCAGCGTGCATTTGCCGAAAAGTGGGGTCAGAAGCCTGCAATGGTGGCGTCTTTTGCAGACGGTACGAAGATTTCTTTCGAGCAGGCCATTGTCGCCAACGGTACCGGAATGAAAGTCGCGCGCCGCGGAATGCTCGGCCCCGACTTTTCCGGCGGCAATCCTGGCGCTCCGCTCGTTCCGCTTGAAGAAACGGTGAGCGCATTTGCGGCGCATCTGGATGGCGGCGGTCCGGGCATCGTCGATTACGTGGTCGGCGCACGGCCCGGTCCAGGCGTATTCGTGCTGGCGACGCATGACGACGCGCGGCAGGCGCATTATTTGAATCTGTACAAGCTGGGCACCGGCCCTTACTACTGCTTTTACACGCCCTATCACCTTTGTCATTTCGAGGTGCCGACGTCGGTCGCGCGCGCGGTGCTTTTTGCAGATGCAGTTCTGACGCCGCTGGCCGGCCCGGAAGTCGGCGTGATCGCAATTGCCAAGAAAGATCTGGTTGCCGGCGATCTGATCGATGAATTGGGCGGTTACGAAGTCTATGGCGTTGCCGACAACATCGAAGCGATCCGCGCGGAGCGATTGCTGCCGATCGGGTTGGCCGTGGGTTGCAAGGTGGTGCGTGCGGTGGCGAAAGACGCAGCGCTGACCTTCGACGACATAGAGATTCCGACCGGACGCACCATTGACGCGCTGTATGCCGAGCAGGAAGCGACGTTCGCTCCAGCATCGATTTCCTCATCAACAAACTGACGTCGATCTCATGATATTTACGCCCACAACACTTAAGGATGCCTGGGTCATCGACCTGGAAAAACGCGGCGACGAACGCGGCTTCTTTGCCCGAACGATGTGCAAATCCGAATTCGACGCGCACGGATTGCTTTCGACTTTCGTGCAGCAGAACACCTCTGTTTCGGCCGATAAGGGGACCGTCCGCGGCATGCATTTCCAGCGTGGCGATGCGGTGGAAGCCAAACTCGTGCGCTGCGTGAAGGGCGCCATCGTTGACATCATCGTGGATTTGCGTGCGGATTCGGAAAGCTTCATGAAGCACCAGGCGTTCGAGTTGACGGCAACCAATTACCGGCAACTCTACGTACCGCCGGGGTTCGCTCACTCCTTTCAAAGTTTGACGGACGACGTCGAAGTGAGCTATCTGGTTTCTGCGCCCTACACACCCGCGGCGGAGTTCGGACTGCGCTATTCGGATCCGCGACTCGGTATTGCATGGCCATTGCCGGTCAGCAATATCTCTGCAAAGGACGATGCCTGGCCTTTGCTCGATACGGACACCCCGTCGTTCTTTTAAGCCGACCGATTCATTCAAGGCGTGCACCGCAAGGAATCAACTTATGACGGACTCTTCCAGACGCTTTCTCGTCATCGGTCGCGTAGGCGGCAAATCCCTCCATAAGACCTGGACAGAAGATAGATCGTGCGTCAGGACGTGGGACCTGCAACTCAACGCCTATGGCGATGCGGCTGTCAATATTGCCGACGCCGATTTGCCGACGGTGATCGATCAAGGCACGAAATGGGACAGTCTTGCGCGCCACTTTCGCGCGAATCCTGATTTGCTGGATCGCTACGATTACGTGATGCTTCCCGATGACGATCTGCTAATGACGGCCGGCGGAATCAACCGGATTTTCGAAGTTGCGGTTGCGCACGATCTGACGATCGCGCAGCCGGCAATGTCGATCGACAGCTTCGTTTCTTATCCGGTGCTCATGCAATGCCCGGGATTCAAGCTGCGATATACGAACCATCTCGAATGCATGTCGCCGTGCATCAAGACGTCGTACATGAAAACATTGCTGCCCATTATCGAGAAGTATGTCTGCGGCTGGGGCGCCGACCATATCTGGGCCATGCTGATGCAGGACCCGCCATTCAAGGCAGCGGTGATCGACGAAGTCACGATGACCCATACACGGGCGTTTTATACCGGCACGCTTTACGACAGTTTTGCAAAGCAGGGCGTCAATCCCTTTGACGAAGTCAAGGTCGTGACGGCACTCTTCGACAATTTCCCGAAGCGCACCGTCGTGTACGCGGGCATCCTGGACGACGGTCGGGCGGTAGGCAATGCACAGGTGCAATTGCGCAATGGTGCCTATCTGGTTTTGAGCGCATTGAAGACTCGCACGCCGTACAAGATATTTAGAAAGGGCATCGGCATGCTCTTGCAGGTTTTCACAGAGTCGTCGTACCGACCTGCCCAGTTAAGGCTGAAGACGAGCGTAGCGGATTCGTGGGTGACGCCAGCCGAAACCAAGATTGCAGATTTGGTGGCCTGAGCCATGTCACGATGTGAGCGCGTTATCGGCCATCTCTGATCTCGACCATTTGCCGGAGACGGCTCGCCGGCCTACGCGTCTTGAGTGAAGAGGCGGGCACGGCGTGGGTACTGGACGATCGACTGGAAGACGTGTTCCATGGCACCATCAGGCGCTGTATATGGAACTGCGGCATGCCCACAAAAAAAAGCATCAATCAACTGACCTCGCTGCGTTTCTTTGCCGCCGCAGCGATCGTTTTTCATCACTCGAAAGAAGCGTTCGAGCTTACACGGGGGCTCGTGTCGCCGATCCCGCTGGATTTCTCAGTCAGTTTCTTTTTTGTGCTCTCGGGCTTCATCTTGACGTACACCTACCGAGCTGTGGACGGCAGAGCGCAGGTGCTTAGCTACTACGCGGCAAGAGTGGGGCGGATCTGGCCCGTGCATATTTTTTCGATGGTGCTCGTGATTTTGCTACTTCCAAGTGGTGTTTGGATGCCGACGGCACTCAAAGACCAATCCTTGGAAATCACCTTGGCAAATGTGCTCCTGATTCATGCCTGGGTGCCTGTCTCTGGTTACTTTTTCTCGTACAACGCAGTCTCGTGGAGCATCTCCACCGAACTTTTTTTCTATTTGGCTTTTCCCTGGCTTGTCCGAGATTGGGACAGAACACGACTTTACAAAAGTGTTCTAGTGGTAGGCGTCTCACTTGGGCTGGTGCTGACGGCGACTCTTGTGGGAGCGCCTGTGGTGGATTTTCAAAAGCCGCTAACCATTTCAAGCAACGGAATCGTTTACATCTCACCTTTGGTACGCGTCACGGAATTTCTTATTGGCATCTGGACAGCAAAGGCCTTCCTGCGAATCGCAGCACACCCATTCAGCGGTTCTTTTTTCTGGACGACAATGGAAGCGTTGACATTGGGTCTGGTTTATCTCGTCGGCAGTGTCTGCTTGGCGGTCATTCGATCTAGCGAAGACCTTGATGCATGGCAGATTTACGTCGGCGCCTCTGGCGGTGCTCTGGCCTTCGCAATTTGCATAGCCGTGCTCGCCATTGGACGAGGACATATCTCGAAAATTCTTGCGTTCAAGCCTTTGGTTGTGCTTGGCCAAGCGAGCTTTGCTCTCTATATGACGCACCAGGTTTTCATCAATTTCATCTTCGTCAACAAGGCCACTTATTTTTCGAGAGTACCCGACACGCTTCTCTTCGTCTGTTACTGGCTATGGTGCGTCGGCATTTCAATCGCAATATATTTTTGCGTTGAGCAGCCGTCACGCAACTGCATAAGGTCACGGCTTCAAGTTCTGATTCCGTCGACCTCGTCGTCCGCGTCCAGCAGTTCGCATGCAGAACGCACTACGCCCTGATTAGCCTGTTCTTCCGATAAGGTGGCGGTAACCGAATCGTGCAACGAGTTTTCTTATCAATACCGCGTTGTATGAAAGCTATTGCCCGTAATTCTGGTGCTCGCCAAACGCAAGTGGTGCAACTCGATCTCGACGGTGAAGCGGCGCCAGCACTTCGATTTGGCCTGTCCGGAGGGGATCGAACCCCCGACAACCTGCTTAGAAGGCAGGTGCTCTATCCAACTGAGCTACGGACAGCAAGCTCGCAGGCCGCGAAGGCAGGCGAGCCGCGGAGTATATCTTCCGCGTCGATTTTTTCGGCCCCCGCGACCTCCGAAACCGTTCAGCAGGTTCCCGATAAAGCCGTGACGGCGCCAGTCTTCCAGTGTGGTGTTGCCACCCAGGCACGAAAGAGCGGTGCAGCCGTCGTCGGATCCGTTCCGTACAGATCGATGCGTTGTCCCGGCGAAAAGCTTTGGAAAATAGCTCTGGTTTCGTCATTCCAGTCGAGCGTCGCCATCGACCAGTCGGCGAACATGCGTCTCTGCACAACGCGTCGCTCCAGGATCTTCAAACCGCTGTGGCGCCGGTCGCGGGAAATCATCGCGAAAACCCGATCGATCTCTTCTTCCTGACCTTCGAGATACTGGAGATAGATACCTTCGACGCAAACCAATCCGCCGGTGAGGTCGTGCGCTCTGTTCCATGCGATCGATACCGCCAGGATTTCCTGCAACGATGAATCACCAGACGCACGACTTGTATAGATGAGACGGTTAAGCATGGGAGAACTGCAAAATTCCACTCTACAGCGAGGCTTCATCCCTGACTGTAAAGAGGAAATCTCAAGCTTCACGTCGTATGGCAGAAAGCAAAATGCCCGCAAGAACCAAGGTCCTTGCGGGCATTCACTTTTCTATGGTCGGGGCGAAAGGATTCGAACCTTCGACCCTCTGGTCCCAAACCAGATGCGCTACCAGGCTGCGCTACACCCCGACTAGCCTTCGATTCTAGCCTGCGAATCGACCCGTTTCCGTGGACGACTCGCAGAAAGTTTAAAAAACAGCTTCAACGCTGGGTGTACTGCTGCTTGCCGAACAGGATTTCGCGCTCCTTGTCGCCGGTCAGCGGCTTGCGCCTGTCGGCCAGAACCGCCACGCCCCGTTTCACGGCCGGCCGTGCGGCGATGCCGTCGAACCAGACTTTGAGGTGCGGATAGTCCGTCAGCGTCACGCCCTGGTTTTCCCAGCTGCGCAGCCACGGGAAGATCGCGATGTCCGCGATCGAATAGGTCCGCCCGGCGATGAACCTGTTTTTCGACAGCTGCTTGTCGATCACGCCGTAGATGCGCTTGGCTTCATTGGTGTAGCGCTCGACGGCGTAGGGCAGCTTCTCAGGCGCGTAAAGGCGAAAGTGATGCGCCTGGCCGAGCATCGGGCCGACGCCGCCCATCTGGAACATCAGCCACTGCAGCACATCGAACTTCGCGCGGTCGGTGCTCGGCATGAATTTGCCGGTCTTGCCGGCGAGGTAGACCAGGATCGCACCCGATTCGAACAGCGAGATCGGTTTGCCGCCCGGTCCGTTCGGGTCGGTGATCGCCGGGATCTTGTTGTTCGGGCTGATCTTGAGAAAGTCGGCCTCGAACTGCTCGCCCTTGCCGATGTCGACGGCATGCGCCACGTAGGGAAGGCGGCATTCCTCCAACATGATGTGGACCTTGTGGCCGTTCGGTGTCGGCCAGGTATAGACGTCGATGGGTGCCTGATTCATTTGTTGGGTCCTGCTTGCTCGATGGGGGGCTGCCAGCATAAACCGCGAAGTCATGCAATTGCCATTGCCGCGACACGGCGCTTTCATGCGCTCACCGGAGACTTCCGCAAACTCAAAGGCGAAGCTCCATGCAAGAACTGCCCAATCCGATGTTTCCGATCTCGCAGCTCGGACGCCCGTCGTTCTGGCGCGCACCGCCGTCGGCACGCGTGTCGGTGCCCGATCCGATCCGCTCCCCGGTCTTCGTGCCGACGACGCCGCTGGAGGCCGCCAAGGCGCCGGGGCTGTCGGTGAGCTGGGCGCGACATCTCGACGACGTCCGCGCGGCGCAGCGTCTGCGTTTCGACGTCTTCGCCGGCGAGATGGGCGCTCGCCTGTCGACGTCGATCGACGGGCACGACATCGACCTGTTCGACGATTTCTGCGAGCACCTGCTGGTGCGCGACGAGGCGACGCAGCAGGTCATCGGCACCTACCGCGTGCTAACGCCGGCGCAGGCGCGGCGCATCGGCAGCACCTACAGCGACACCGAATTCGACCTGACCCGATTGCGCGACCTGCGCGAGCGCATGGTCGAGCTCGGTCGCAGCTGCGTGCACCGCGACCACCGGCAGGGCGGCGTGATCCTGGCGCTGTGGGGCGCGCTGGCCGGCTTCATGCACCGCAACAAGCTCGACACGATGATCGGCTGCGCCAGTATTCCGATGTCGCACGACGGCATCAACAGCGGCAACGCGGCGGCCAGCATCTGGCGGCAGCTGTCGGCGACGCACATGGCGCCGATCCAGTACCAGGTGCAGCCGCGGTTGCCGCTGCCGGTCGAGCGGCTCGACAGCCAACTTGACGTTGAGCCTCCCGCGCTGATCCGCGGCTACCTGCGGCTCGGCGCCAAAGTGCTCGGCGCGCCGGCCTGGGATCCGGATTTCAACACCGCCGACCTGCCGATGCTGATGCGCATCGCCGATCTGCCGCCGCGTTACCGCAAGCACTTCCTGGGACTCTGAGCATGGCTGCCCGGCGCATGACAGCTGTCATGTGACAACGTCACGGGACTGTCATGAAGGTCATCGACACTTCGATGTTTCCGCTGACAGCGCCCCGGCAGAGCGGGCGCGAGAATTATTGATCATGCTTCCCTCATCGATTTCCACTCCGGCGAGCGTTCCGGCTGAAATCTCGACCGGCGCCGAGCCGGCTGCTCCGTCGGCGGCGGCTCCGACCGCAGCCACCTCGTCGACGCTGCCGGCGTCTTCGGTGGCTGCGGCTGCTGCCTCGGCATCCTCGGCGGCACCCGCTGCAACGCCGACCAAGCTGACCTTGCTCGACCGCGATCACAGCATCCTGGCCTTCAACGAGCGCGTGCTCGATTCGGCTAAGCGTCCTGAGGTTCCGCTGATCGAGCGACTGCGCTACCTGTGCATCGTGTCGTCCAACCTCGATGAATTCTTCGAGGTGCGCGCGGCGCCACATCTGATCGCCGCCGATGCGGGCGAGGCCAGCGGCAACGAGACGGTCGCGTCTTTCCAGCGGCTGGCCGAGAGCGCGCATGCGCTCGTCGACGAGCAGTACGCGCTCTACAACGACGCGTTGATGCCCGCCTTTGCAGTCCACGGCATCCACATCATTTCGCACGGCGAGCGCAATCCGGCCCAGCGAAAGTGGGTGCAGGAGTATTTCGAGCGCGAGGTCCGGCCGTTGCTGATTCCGGTCGGGCTCGATCCCTCGCATCCGTTTCCGCAGGTGGCCAACAAGTCGTTGAATTTCATCGTCAGGCTGGGCGGCAAGGACGCTTTCGGGCGCGAGAACCCGATCGCGATCCTGAAGGTTCCGCGCGTGTTGCCGCGGCTGATCCGCATGCCGGCAAAGGTGTCGGGCGGAAAGATCCTTTTTGTCGCGCTGTCGAGCATCGTGCGGGCGCATCTGCAGAGCATGTTCTCAGGCCGCGAAGTCGGCGATTTTTCGCAGTTCCGCGTGACGCGGCTTTCCGATCTCGCGGTAGACGAGGAGGAAGTCAAGTATCTCCGCACGGCTGTGCTCCAGGGTCTTCAGCACCGTCATTTCGGGCAGGCGGTGCGGCTGGAGGTGTCGGCGTGCTGTGCCGAATCGCT
>JAQGMX010000119.1 GCA_028292145.1 Variovorax sp. | reverse complement strand
GATTACGCCAACAACTGGGGTAAATCTCTGGCATCCCAAGGCGATGGCTTTCATCGATGGCTCGCATCACGTCCGATCGGCAATCAGCCAAGTGATCTATCCCCCGATGCGCTTTGGCCTCCCATCGATCAGGCTGTCAACCAGAATTTCGACAATGCCCTCGGATTTGGCATCACCTACGACCCTCTAATACTTGACTTGGACGGCGACGGTTTGGAGTTGAAACGCGCATCCAGTTCGATCCTCTTCGACCACAACGCCGACGGTATTCGCACTGGCACCGGATGGACAGGTGCGGACGATGGCATTCTGGTGCGCGACCTCGATGGCAACGGCGCCATCGACACCGGGCGCGAACTGTTCGGCGTCGACACCATCAAGCGCAATGGCCAGAAGGCTTTGAACGGCTTCGATGCCCTCGCCGATCTGGACAGCAACGCCGACGGCAATTTCACCAGTGCGGATGCAGCCTGGGGGTCCGTCAAGGTTTGGCGCGATCTGGACCAGGACGGAATTTCGGATTCAGGCGAACTTTTGAGCCTTGGCGATTTGGGCATAAGCCGTATTGGGGTCGTCGGCAGCACAACCAACGCAACCGGTGGCACCCAAGCCAATGTCACCGTCAATGGCAATCTCATCGCGCAGAGCGCCAGCTTCACCAGAAGCGTGAATGGGACGACAACAAATCGCACAATCGGTGCCGTCGATCTCGAAGCTGACAACTTTCATCGCGAATTCACAGCCGACATCGCGCTCAACGAAGCAGCCAAGGCGTTGCCCAAAATGCAGGGTTCAGGGCGAGCACGCGATCTGGGTGAAGCCGTGACGCTGAGCGCAGTTCTGGCCAATAGCTTGAGCACGTTCAGTGTTGCGACGACCCGCGACGCACAGCGTGCGCAAATCGACCAACTTCTTACCGATTGGGCGCAAAGCAGCGACTATTGGAGCAGCATTGAAACCAATCTGGGTGGCAGCGGGACGCTGGGCGCTTCGACGGGCTTGCAAGGCATCAATCTCAGCATCACGCTGCCGACGGGTGTCACGATGGAGCAATTCCGCAGAGTGATCGGTGTGCTCGAGGTCTTCAATGGAGAACGGTTCTACGATAAACCGAGCGCCACTCAGACTCCGCCAGCAATGAGGGGTTTTACCAGCAGCACGCAGTCGAGCACGACGGGGGGCGTTACCACCACCACGCCCAGCTACGTCATCAATCCCCCTGCAGGGCAATGGACGCAACTGATGCTCAGCTACGACGCGCTCAAGGAAAGCGTGTACAACGCCTTGGCACTTCAAACGCGGTTGAAGCCCTACCTGGACAGCATCGAATTGACGATCGGAGAGAACGGTGCCGGTTTTGATTCAAGTGCGCTGATGACTCGCCTGAGTGAATCGAAGAATTCAAACGAACGCGAGGCAATTCTCGATTTGGCCGACCTTAATGGTCTGGCTGGCGATACGTTGAAAGCCGTTGGATTCGGCGGCTTCCAGCTTCTGGGCTCTTGGCTCGACACGCTTTCCGAGACTTCTCCGCTTCGAGTCGAGCTTGCCGGCTTGTCGTATCTGGCAAACGTCTCGGCAGGAACTGGAACCGGCGCAGACGACATGTATCTGGGTAATGCATCGTCGAACTCCTTCAATGCAGGCGAAGGCGATGATCGCATTTATGGCGGCGCCGGCGATGACAACCTCAACGGTGGTGCCGGCAATGACATCGTCAACGGCGGACTCGGCAACGACACGCTCAACGGTGGCTCCGGTAACGACACCCTCATCGGCGGGCTAGGCAATGACACGCTGTACGGAGACGAAGGCAACGACACCTATGTCTTCAACAAGGGCGACGGCGTCGACACCATCAACGACTACGACTACACGTCCGGCAACAGCGACATCCTGTCGATTTCCGATATCGCCAGCGATCAGCTCTGGTTTGCCAAGTCAGGCAACAACCTGATCGTCAGCGCGATCGGCACCACCGATTCCATGACTGTGCAGAACTGGTATTCGGGCAACGCCTACCACGTCGAAAAATTCCAGACCAGCGACGGCAAAACCCTCCTCGACACCCAGGTCCAGAACCTCGTTCAGGCCATGGCCGGCTTCGCGCCACCGTCCGCCGGTCAGATGACATTGCCGGCCAACTATCAGAGCAGCCTGAACACGGCGATTGCAGCCAACTGGCACTGAGTCGCCTGCATCAGCGCTTATCGACCGATCGCCGAGCGGTCGGTCGCCAAGAAGACCGCAAACCCCAATGCCACAAACACCCCGCCCAACAGGCAAACACCCGTCCACCCATGGAACGCGTAAGCCGCAGCTGAAATCCCCGAAGCCACCGCCGCGCACAGGAAGATGAAAGTCATGAACAGCCCGTTCAGCCGCCCGCGCAGCTCGGGCGCCAACATGTACAGGCTGCGCATGCTCAGCACCTGGCACATCTGAACCGCGCCGTCGAGCAGCAGCGCCGAAATCACCAGTCCGGCCAATGAATGGAAATGCACCGAAACGGCACCCAGCACAAACGATCCGACGCCGATCCCAAGCGCAATCCCGGTGGCCGGCCGTGACAGCCCGCGATCGGCGAGCCGCCCGGCCCATGGCGCCGTCAGCGCACCCGCAGCGCCGGCCAGCGCGAACAGCGCGATGCCGCCCTGCCCCAGGCCGAACTCGTGCACCAGCAGCAGCGGCACGGCAGTCCAGAACGCCTGGAAGGCAGCGAACATCATCCCCTGGTAGAAACCGCGGCGCTGCAGCAGCGGCGTGTTCATGACGATGCCCGGCAACGACGCCATCGTCCGGGCATAGCCGATCGACCCATGCGGCCGGCGGTCCGGCAACGCGCGCCACAGGACGGCGATCAGCGCAGTCATGAGCACGGCAGAAATCAGGAACACCGCGCGCCAGCCGAAAGCGGCAGCGACAAGGCTGGAGAACGGCCGCGCCAGCATGATCCCGGCGACCAGGCCCGCCATGATGTTGCCGACCACCTTGCCGCGCGTGGCTTCCGGCGCGAGATGCGAGGCAAACGGAACCAGTACCTGCGCCGCCACCGCGCAGATGCCGACCACGAACGACGCCGCAAGAAAAGTCGCTGCCGATCCGGAGATCGCGACGCCGACCAGCCCCAGCACCAGTCCACCCATCGCCATGACGACAAGCCGCCGGTTCTCGACCACGTCGGCCAGCGGTACCAGCAGAAGGAGCCCCGCGCCGTAGCCGAGCTGGGTCAGCGTCATGATCAGGCCGGCGAGCCCGGCGTGCAGCTGGAGCGTTTCGGCAATGGGGCCGATCAGCGGCTGGGCGAAGTAGATGTTGGCCACGCACAGGCCGCATGCGACGGCGAACAGCATCGTGAGCCCCGGCGACAGGCCTGCGGCCTGTGCCGTGAACGACGGTTTCGAGGAACTGCGGAGAGGAACGTCTGGCAAGGGCACGGGAGCTTTCGGAGGACGACGCGACCCTATCACGCAAGGCATAAGCCGATGACGCACCGGTTTTGCGGAAACCGCGTAACGTCACCGGTCGACCGAAAACAACCGAGAACAATCGAGGACTCCAATGACCGTTACCCATGCCTACGCCGCCCAATCGGCCACTACCCCGCTCGCGCCCTTCACATTCGAACGGCGTGCGCCGACCGCCCGCGACGTTGCGATCGACATCCTGCATTGCGGCGTCTGCCACTCCGACCTCCACACCGCGCGCAGCGAATGGGGCCCGGCCAAGTACCCGTGCGTTCCCGGCCATGAAATCGTCGGCCGCGTGACCGCCGTCGGCGACGGCGTGTCGAAGTTCAAGGTCGGCGACATGGTCGGCGTCGGCTGCATGGTCGACAGTTGCCAGCATTGCCAGCACTGCGCCGACGGTCTGGAGCAGTACTGCGACAACGGTTTCACCGGCACCTACGACAGCCCGGAGCAAGTTTCCCGCGCCAACACGCTCGGCGGCTACTCCGACCACATCGTGGTGCATGAAAAGTTCGTGCTGAAGGTCTCGCACGACGAGAAAGATCTGGCCGCTGTCGCGCCGCTGTTGTGCGCCGGCATCACCACCTATTCGCCTCTGCGCCAGTGGAAGGTCGGTCCGGGCATGAAGGTCGGCATCGTCGGGCTGGGCGGCCTGGGTCACATGGGCGTGAAGATCGCCGCAGCGATGGGTGCACACGTCGTGCTGTTCACGACTTCGCCCGGCAAGACGCAGGACGCGCTGCGCCTGGGCGCCAAGGAAGTCGTCGTTTCGAAGGACGAAGCGCAGATGAAGGCGCACGGCAACAGCTTCGACTTCATCCTGAACACCGTCGCCGCACCGCACAGCCTCGACCCGTTCCTGGCGCTGCTGAAGCTCGACGGCACGATGACGCTGGTCGGCGCGCCCGGCACGCCGCATCCGTCGCCCAACGTGTTCGGCCTGATCTTCAAGCGCCGCCGTCTGGCCGGCTCGCTCATCGGCGGCATCGCAGAGACACAGGAAATGCTCGACTTCTGCGCCGAGCACAACATTGTTTCGGACATCGAGGCGATCCCGATGTCGGCCATCAACGATGCCTACGAACGCATGCTCAAGAGCGACGTGAAATACCGCTTCGTGGTCGACATGGCGACCGTGCAGGACGCCGTCGCTGCCTGAGTTCGCCGATCAGGGCTGGAGCGCGAACACGCTGCCCCAGCCCGTCACGCGGCGCGTGTCGACACCGGCCAGCCGCAGCGCTTTCCACAGCACCGTGGCGATCGTGTCGTAGACCGGCACGCCGAATTCAGCTTCGAGTTCGGCCGCGAGCGGTGCACCGCGCAGGTTGGTACAGAAGACCGCGACCGCCTGCGGTCGCTCGGCCTCCGGGCCGGCCATGACGTCGCGCACCATCGCGCGAATCGTGTCGGCATCGACATCGGA
>JAQGMX010000085.1 GCA_028292145.1 Variovorax sp. | reverse complement strand
ACATGCGGTTTGGCGAAGTTGCGCGGCAACCAGCCCCAGCCCAGCCCAGCGGTGATCAGGCTCAGCGCGGCCAGTGCGTTGTCGGTGCGCCAGACGTGGCGCGCAAACACGAAGCGCGGATCGCTGGTGGTCAGGTCGCGGCTCGCGACGACGATCTGCCGCGTGGTCGTCAGATGCTCTTCCCGGAAACGCCCGCCTGCTGCGGCAAGCACCGGATGGCCGGGCGCCATCACCGCGACCATGGTGTCGCTCGCCACCTCCTGAAAACCCTCCCGCCCGTCGAGGCTCGGCCGCTCGAAGACCAGCGCGAGCTGCGCGCGGCCCGCATGCAGCAGCGCCAGTGCATCGGCCTGCGGTGCGGCAAGCACCTCGACTTCGAGCAGTGGATGTTCCTGCGCCAGCGCGGCCAGCGCGCCGCTCCAGGGTGCCGCGAGCAGCTCCGGCGCAATGGCGAGCGTGAGGCGGTTCTCCAATCCCTGCGTCAGCGACAGCGCCTGAACCTGTAACTGCTTGAGCTGGGCCGCGAGCAGCCGGGCCTGCGGTTCCAGCGAACGTGCTGCAGCGGTCGGCCGGGGCTCGCGGCCGACGCGCTCGAAGAGCGGCAGGTCGAGTTCGGCCTCCAGCCCGGCGATGGCCATGCTGACTGCCGAAGGCACGCGGCCCAGCGAGCGCGCGGCGGCTGAAAAGGAGCCGTGGTCCAGCACCGCGAGAAAGACCTGCACGTTGTCGCTCGAAAAACTCATCGTCTGACCTGTCAGTAAAGCTGAAAGAAGCTGACTTTTTATATCAGCGCAACGCACATAAAGTCCAGCCCTGTTCAAGAGGTTTCAGGAAAAAGTCATGCAAGGGATCAAACGCCGGGTCGTGTACATCACGCTGTACGAGGCGATCGCCATCGTCGCGGCAAGCATCGGGCTGGCCGCCATGTCGGGCCAGGGGCTCGGGCATTCGGGCGCTCTGGCGGTGATCGCGTCGGTGATCGCGGTGGTTTGGAACCTGGCGTTCAACGCGCTGTTCGAGCGCTGGGAAGCCCGCCAGGCGGTGCGCGGCCGCAGTGTGTGGCGCCGCGTCGCGCATGCGATCGGCTTCGAAGGCGGACTGGTGATGTTCCTGGTGCCGACCTTCGCCTGGTGGCTGGACATCAGCCTGATGCAGGCGCTGGTGATGGACCTCGGGCTGGTGATCTTTTTCCTGGTCTATACCTTCGTCTTCAACTGGGCGTTCGACGCGGCCTTTGGTCTGCCGGCCTCGGCCAGCGGCGCCGCGCAGCCGGCCTGACGCGCTGAAACATCCCGAGAACGCGGGCCGGTGCGCGCCCGTGCAACACTCGGAGATGTCTTCTTTGGAATCTTCGGAATGGGCCGCGTCCGCCCTGCAGGCGTTCGACGGGGTGGTGCAGGCCAGCACCGGTTTTCGCAGCCGCGCCGGCCAGCGGCACATGGCCGAAAAAGTCGCGCAGACGCTGGCCTCGGCCACGCTCGGCAAGATCGACGAGAAAGGCGATAGGTCAGACAAGTCCGGCGACGATGCAGCCGCCGGGCAGGGCGATATCGAATCGAGCCCTGAAGCTCCGGTTCGCGCCATCGCCGTGATCCAGGCCGGTACCGGCGTCGGCAAGTCGCTCGCCTATTGCGCACCGGCCATCGCGCTGGCGATCTCGCGCAACACGCGCGTCGTCATCTCCACCGCCACCGTCGCGCTGCAGGAGCAACTCGTCACCAAGGATTTGCCAGCGCTGGCCAAGCTGCTGCCGCAAGCATTCCGTTTCGCGCTCGCCAAGGGACGCGGCCGCTACGTCTGCCAGTTGAAGCTCGCGCGGCTGACCGGCTTCGCTGAAGAAGCGCAGGACGACGACGAGGACGACACCGACGATCTGTTCGCCGAAGACGAACGCGCCGCGCGCCCCGAGCGTCCGCAGCACGAGGTCGCGGCGCGGCTGCAGTTCTTCACCGGCATCGCGCAGGCACTCGCCAGCGGCGCCTGGGACGGCGACCGCGATTCACTCGACACGCCGCCCGCGCCCGAAGTCTGGTCGTCGATGGCGGCCGATGCCGCGTCGTGCACCGGCAAGCACTGTCCGTCGTTCAACGAATGCACGTACTACGAGCGTCGCAAGACGCTGGTCGGCGCGCAGGTGATCGTGGTCAATCACGACCTGCTGCTGTCGTCACTCGGTAACCGGCTGTTGCCCGAACTCGACAACTGCCTGTTGGTGCTCGACGAGGCGCATCACCTGCCGGCGACCGCGCTGGCGCAGTTCGCCTGCCGCATGGACCTCGGCCGCCACGGCTGGGCAGAGCGGCTGGCGCAGCGCGCGGTGCGCGTCGGGGTGCTGCTCGAAGTGACCGACGTGGCCGACATTCCCGGCCACGCTTCGCAGATGCGGCAGGCGATGCAGCAGGTCGAGCGGCTGGTGATGGACCTCTACGGCGAGACGCTGCAGGCCAATCTGGGCTCGAACGGCGCGCCGCCCGGGGCCGGGCGCGCCACATCGCGCGCGCGCCTGCCGCGCGGCGAGCTGCCCGAATCGCTGCAGGAGCCGCTCGGCCGCGTCGCGCACCATGCGAGCGGTTTCCTCGACTGCCTGCGCACCATCGCCAAGGCCTTGCGCGCCGAACTGCGCGACAACCCCGGCCAGGCGCGGCGGCTGTCGTCGATGTATGCGCAACTCGGCGCGCTGGCGCCGCGGCTCGAACAGATGCTCGACACCGCCCAACTGCTGCTGCGCGAATCTGCGCCCGATGCGGTGCCTGCCGCCAAGTGGTTCACGCTGGAGGTCGACGGCGACATGTCTTCGCTTCAGGCCCACGCCAGTCCGCTGCTGCCCGGCGCCACGCTGCGCCATCACCTGTGGAGCAAGGTGCGCGGCGCGGTGCTCACCTCCGCCACGCTCACCAGCTGCGGGCATTTCGACTTCTTCCTGCGTGAAGCCGGTCTGCACAACGACGCGGCGGCGAGCACGCTCGAAGTGCCGAGCCCGTTCGACTATGCGGCGCAAGGCCGGCTGTTCGCGACCGAAACCCGCGCCGATCCGCGCGAAGCCGCCGCCTACGTCGCGGAGATGGTGCAGGCGCTGCTGCGCGACCTGGGCGAAGTGCGCCACGGCGCGCTGGTGCTGTTCACGTCGCGTGACCAGATGCGACAGGCGCTGCTCGCGCTGCCCGATGCTTTGCGCCCGCGTGTGCTCGCCCAGACCGCGCTGCCGCGTCAGCAGCTGCTCGCCACCCACCGCGCGCGCATCGCCGACGGTGCGCCGTCGATCATCTTCGGCATGCAATCGTTCGGCGAAGGGCTCGATTTGCCGGGCAAGCTGTGCGAATCCGTCTTCATCACCAAGCTGCCCTTCGCGCCGCCCGACGACCCGGTCGGCGAGGCGCGTGCCGAATGGCTGCGCAGCGTCGGCCGCGACCCGTTCGTGGAGCTGGTGGTGCCGGCGACGGCGATCCGTCTGGCGCAGTGGGTCGGTCGTGCGATCCGGAGCGAGGACGACAAGGCGAG
The DNA here is from genome assembly GCA_028292145.1 of Variovorax sp. GTDB lineage: Bacteria > Pseudomonadota > Gammaproteobacteria > Burkholderiales > Burkholderiaceae_C > Variovorax. The sequence goes on along the minus strand of JAQGMX010000085.1, from coordinate 8,315 downwards.
CGTGTATTGCTATGACCGCCGGCTGGTGCGGACGGCGTATGGCCAGCGCTTGCTCAATGGGTTACCGCCGTTTGCGCTGACGCGGGTGGCTGCGGGTGAAGTTGCGGGTGAAGCGGCGGTGCCGGTCGAGGCGAATTAGCTTCAATCCGGCACCGGCAGCCGCCCCCGCAAGAACTCCGCGAACGCATACGCGATCACCGGCATCTGCCGCCCGCGCAGGTTCGCCAGCACCATCTCCCCGCGCGGAAACCCCCGATCCTCGATGTCGCGCGCGACGATGTCGCGGTCGGGCACCGCGGCGCCGACGGCCATCTGGAACGAGATCGACTGGCGGTCGTCGAGGCAGCCGCGCAGGAACTCGAAGCTGTTGCTTTCGACCATCGCATTCAGCCTGGTCGAGCTGCGCGCCAGGAAGCGCTCCAGCAGTTGCCGACCGCCGGTGTCGCGGTTCGACAGCACCACCGGGTATTCGGCGCAGTCGCGCAGGCGCAATGCGCCGGTGCCGTCGTTCGCCAGCGGATGCCCGGTGTGCATGATCGCCATCAGCTTCTGCTCTACCACGGCGGCGCGTTCGATGTCGGCCTCGGGCGCGAGGTTGAAGACCAGCGCCAGGTCAGTCTCAAAGCTGCGCAGCGCGGCGGCGGCCTGTACGTGGTCGCCGATGCGCACGTCGAAAGCGACCAGCGGATGCGTCGCGCGAAAGTCCCGGATCACCTCGGGCAGGAAGCGCGGCGCCAGCGCCTGGCTGGCCACCACCCGCACCTTGCCACGCCGCATGCCCTGCAGTTCCTCGATCTCGGAACGCACGCGGTCCAGGTCGGCGCTGCGGCCGCGGATGTAGCGCACGAACAGTTCGCCGGCAGCGGTCAGGCGCATGCCGCGCGGCAGCCGCTCGAAGATCGGTGTGCCGAGTTCGTCCTCGATGTCCTGGATGCGTCGGTTCACCGCCGACGGGGCGACGTGCAGCCTTTCGGCCGCTTGCCGGATCGAGCCGACGCGGGCGACTTCGTCGACATAGCGGAGCAGGCGCAGATGGTTCATGCGAACACGTCTCGCAATGAACATGCCGGTTGCATGGCGTCGCAACCGTTGCCGTTTCGGCAACACGGCTAGCGCGATAAAGCGTCGAACCGGCGCACTGCAAGCGCTGTTTTGGCACGGCAGGTGCATGGATTTGCGCATGACATCGCCCCGCAAGCCATCACGCCCCAAATTGGTTCCCAAAACGCACGCCATCGCGGCATCGTTCGGTCCGGCGGCGCACAACGCATGGCAATTGCACGACGAGCAGGTCAGCTTCGTGCGCAAGGCCCGCAAACCCAGGCCGCTTCTCATCGCCGACGCCGCGCCGCAGGCGGTCGAGATCGACCTCGCACGCAGCGCATTGATCGTGGTCGACATGCAGAACGACTTCTGCCATCCCGAAGGCTGGTTCGCGCAGAAGGGCCTGGGCACGAAGGCAGCGCGCAAGCCGATACCGGTGCTGCAGACATTGCTCCCGGCCTGGCGCCGACGCGGCGGTGCAGTGGTGTGGCTCAACTGGGGCATCCGCGCCGACCGCGCGAACCTTTCGCCGACCGTGCACTTCAAGGGCAAGCGCAGCGCCGACGGCGTGGGCTATGCCGAGCATTCGCCGATCGACCATGGGCCGTCGCTGGTGCAGGGCAGTTGGGGCGCGCAGGTGATCGAAGAACTTTCTGTCGCGCCGACCGACCTCACCGTCCACAAGCACCGCCTGAGCGGCTTCTGGGACAACGAACTCGACACGCTGCTGCGCCAGCAGGGCATCACGACGCTGCTTTTCAGCGGCATCAACACCGACCGCTGCGTGTTCTCGACGCTGCAGGACGCGAACTTTCTCGGCTACGACTGCGTGCTGCTGCAGGACGCGTGCAGCACGCCGTCGCCCGCCTTCGTGACCAAGGGCGTGCTCTACATCGTGCAGCTGCTGCACGGCTTCGTCGGCAGCGCGGCTTCCCTGATGAAGGCCCTCGGCCCTTCCTCGCCTTCTTCCTCTCAATCCCAGGAGTCCTGATCCATGAAGCTTTCCTCATTCAGCCTGCTGTCCGCATGCGGACTCACACTGGCGCTTATCGCCGCACCTGCAGCGGCGCAAACCCCGATCAAGCTGGTGCTCAACTGGAAGTACGAAGGCCCGCAGTCGTGGTTCTTCCTTGCGCAGGACAAGGGCTACTTCAAGGCGGAAGGGCTCGACGTCACCATCGACCAGGGCGAGGGTTCGGCCGCGTCGATCCCGAAGGTCGCGGCGGGCGCCTACCAGGCCGGCTTCGGCGACATCAACGCATTGGTCGACCTGGCAGCCAAGCGGCCGGCCGATGCGCCGGTGGCTGTCTACATGCTCTACAACACGCCGCCGTTCACGCTGGTGGTGAAGAGCGACAGCCCGATCAAGACGCCGAAGGACCTCGAAGGCAAGACCATCGGCGGCCCGGCCAACGACGGCGCGCTGAAGCTGTTCCCGGCCTTCGCGAAGCTCGCCAAGATCGATGCCAGCAAGGTCACCATCACCAACATGGCGCCCAACCTGCGCGAGCAGATGCTGGTACGCGGCCAGATCGACGCAGGCTTCGGCTACGTGACGACCGTCAGCTTCAGCGCCAAGGGCATGGGCCTCGACCCGGCGAAGGATCTGCGCTTCATCCGCTACGGCGACTACGGCATGGACCTGTATTCGAACACCGTCTTCTTCTCGAAGAGCTTCGTGAAGGAGAACCCGAAAGCGGTCGCCGGCTTCGTCAAGGCCCTGAACCGGGCGGTCAAGGAAGTCATCGCCGACCCGGACGCGGGCGTCGATTTCGCGATCAAGCGCGAGCCGCTGCTCAAGCGCGACGTCGAAAAAGAAAAGCTGATCGCCACGCTCAAGAACGACATGAGCCATCCGGAGATCGCGCGCATCGGTCTCGGCGACGTGGACGACGCGCGACTGACCAAGGACATCGCCATCGTCGTCGAGGCCAACGCGCTGCCGCGCACCCCGACGGCAGCCGAAATCTTCGACCGCAGCTTCCTGCCGGCCCGCGCCGACCGGCCCTCCAAGACTTCCAACTGACAGCGAATCGAAACACGACATGGACCTGCAACTCAAAGACAAGGTGACGCTCATCACCGGCCCGGCCAAGGGCATGGGCGCCGCGATCACGCTGGCCTTCGCACGCGAAGGCGCGAAGCTGGTGCTGGCCGGCCGCGACACCGCCGCTATCGAGCCGGTGGCCGCCGAAGCGCGCGCGCTCGGCGTGGACGTGATCGTGGTGCCGTGCGACCTGACCGTCGCCGCGCAGACCGAAGCGCTGGCCGCCAAGGCGCTCGATGCCTTCGGGCGTATCGATGTGCTGGTCAACGTGGCCGGCGGCTCCGGCCCGATCGGCAAGACCGGCTGGGAAACCACGGCCGAGGAATTCAACGAGATCGTGCAGCTCAACATGACCGGCTGCTTCAACACCATCCACGCGGTGCTGCCTTCGATGATCGAGCGGCGCAGCGGCAAGGTGGTGAATGTGGGCGGCACCTTCGGGCTGCGCGGCCGGGCCGGGCGTATGGCGTATTCGGCTTCGAAGTGGGGCTTGCGCGGCATCACCAAGAGCTTCGCGCTCGAAGCCGGGCCGTACAACATCAACGTCAACAACGTTGCGCCGGGCATGGTCGACGGCCCACGCTTCCGCGAGAAGGTCTGCGCCAACATGGCTGAAAAGCTGGGCATCACGCTCGAAGAGGCGATGACGCGCCACGCCGCCGACTACGCGCTCAAGCGCGTCTCCACCGATGCCGACATCGCCAACGCCTGCCTGTTCATGGCGAGCGAAGTGTCGCGACAGATCACCGGTGTCGACCTGCCCGTCGACGGCGGCTGGGCAGCACTCTGACCGCAAGAACACCCCACAAGGAAATCCCATGACTAAAGAAGTCGACCTCGTCATCCGCGGCGCCCACGTGGTGTCGCCGGACCGCATCGTCCAGGCATCCGTAGCGATCTCCGGCGAGCACATCGTCGCCGTCGGCCACGACGACACCATGCCGCCCGCACGCGAAGAAATGCGCGCCGACGGCCTCTACCTGCTGCCGGGCGCCATCGACAGCCACGTGCATTTCCGCGACCCCGGCTATCCGAACAAGGAGACGTGGAAGACCGGCTCCGCGGCTGCCGCGCTGGGCGGCGTGACTACCGTGTTCGAGATGCCGAACACCAACCCGCCGACCGGCACCGTCGAGGCGCTGAAGATCAAGCTCAAGGCCGCGGAATCGTCGTACTGCGACTTCGGCATCCACGGGCTGCTCGGTGACGACAGCATCGACAAGCTCGAAGAACTGCTCGAGGCCGGCGTCACCAGCTTCAAGGCCTTCGTCGGCAACACCTTCGGCAACCTGCCGGCGCCGACCGACGGCGCGCTGCTCGAAGGCTTCGAGATCCTCGCGCCGCTGGGCATCCGCACGGTGGTGCATGCGGAGAATTCGTCGATTCTGTTCCGCCGCCAGAAGCACCTGCAGGACGCCGGCCGCATTGATGCGATGGCGCACCTGGCCGCACGGCCGGCGGTGGCCGAGATCGAGGCGATCAACCGCGTGCTCACGCTGGCCGAATGGACCGGCGCGCGCGTCCATATCGCGCACCACAGCGCAGCCGATTCGCTCTACCTGCTGCGCGAATTCAAGCGCCGCGGCGTCGACGTGACGGCCGAAACCTGCCCGCAGTACCTGCTGCTCAACACCGACCACATGTTGAAGCTCGGCGGCGTGATGCGGGTGAACCCGCCGATCCGCGAAGCCCGCCACAACCAGCCGTTGTGGGACGCGCTGATGGACGGCACGCTCGACATGATCGCGACCGACCATGCGCCGCATGCCCCAGAGGAGAAGACGCGCGAGAGCATCTGGGAATGCGATTGCGGCTTCCCCGGCGTCGAGACGCAGATGCCGCTGATGCTGACCGAAGTCAACCGCGGCCGCGCCTCGCTGATGGACTACGTCAAGTGGAGCGCGGTGGCGCCGGCCAAGGCCTGGGGCCTGTACGGCACCAAGGGCGTGATCGAGGCCGGCGCGCATGCCGACATCGCCTTCGTCGACATGGCGCGCACCGGCACGCTGTCGCAGAACAAGCTGCAGAGCATCAGCAAGATCTCGCCCTGGAACGGCCGCGCGGTGCAGGGCTATCCGCTGCACACGCTGCTGCGCGGCCGCTTCGTGATGCGCGACGGCAAGCTGGTGAGCGATGCGGTCGGCTGGGGTCGTTCGGTGAAGGGCATCCAGAAGATGCCGACGCCGAAGCCGCGCAACATGGAACATTACGCGAGCGCCATCGTGGTCGCGCCCGAAGGCATTCCGCGCAACGCGGTGCCCCTGGTGGACGCGCTGTGACTGTGTTGCCGCCGAAGGTACAGAAGGTCGATGTCTTCCGCGTGCCGTGCAGCGGACCGGGCGATCTATCCGGCGTGCAGGCGCTGATCGACGCGGGGCAGCTCGACCCCAAGACCGTGGTCGCGGTGATGGGCAAGACCGAAGGCAACGGCTGTGTCAACGACCACACGCGCGATTTCGCTGCCACCGCCTGGTGCCACTTCCTCGCGCCGTACCTCGACTGCACGGCGACGCAGGTGCATGACCGCGTCGCGCTGGTGATGTCGGGCGGCACGGAGGGCGTGCTGTCGCCGCACTTCACCGTGTTCACGCGGCGCAGCGTCGATGCCGCCGATGCGTCCGGCGAGAAGCGACTGGTCATCGGCACGGCGCAGACGCGCGATTTCCTGCCCGAGGAAATGGGCCGCATGCCGCAGGTCGAGGCTACGGCCGAAGCGGTGAAGGCCGCGATGCGCGATGCCGGTATCGATGACGCGGCCGACGTGCATTTCGTGCAGGTGAAATGCCCGCTGCTCACGTCGGCCAAGGTGCTCGATGCGCAGCAGCGCGGCGCCGCGACCGTCACGACCGAAACCTATGCGTCGATGGGTTGGTCGCGCGGAGCATCAGCACTCGGCGTCGGGCTCGCGCTGGGCGAGTTCCAGCGTGTCGACGAGGCGGCAATCCTCAACGACCATGCGCTGTATTCGGCCCGCGCGTCGGTGTCGGCAGGCATCGAGCTCGAAGGCAATGTCGTCATTGTGCTCGGCGAGGCTGCGGGCAGCGCGTCGGCCTACCGCATCGCGCACACGGTAATGCAGGACGCGGTCGATGCGGCGAGCGTGCGCCGGATGCTGCGCGACGCCTTCGGGCTCGACCCCGAACGCGATGCCGAGGTCATATCGGCGCGGTTGGTGAACCTGCTGGCCAAGGCCGAGGCCAATCCGGACGGCCTCGTGCGCGGCACGCGCCACACCATGCTGAACGACTCCGACATCAACGCGACCCGGCATGCGCGCGCAGCGGTCGGCGGCGTGCTCGCGTCGGTGGTCGGCTGCACGTCGCTGTACGTGTCGGGCGGTGCCGAACACCAGGGCCCGCCCGGCGGCGGCCCGGTCGCCGCGATCCTCGCCGTCCCATCCTGACATCCCACCGAAAGCACCCATGAGCAATGCCTTCATCCAACTGTCGGACGTGATGCTGCGCTACGGCGCGGGCACCATCGCGCTCGACCACACCACGCTTGGCATCGACGAGGGCGATTTCGTCGCGCTCGTGGGGCCGAGCGGCTGCGGCAAGTCGACCATCCTGAAATTGGTCGCGGGCCTGCTGCGGCCGAGCGCCGGCGTGGTAATCGCGGGCGGACGCGAGGTCGGCGCCGTGGGCACGAAGCCGGCGGCCGGCGCGCATGCGTCCGCATCGCCGCGCCTGCGCATCGGCCTGGCCTTCCAGAACCCGACGATGCTGCCGTGGCTCACGATCCGCGACAACGTGATGATCCCGCTAAAGATCGTCGACCCGTTCCGTCAGGATTTCCGCAAAAAGAAGCGAGGCGAATACACCGACCGCGTCGAGGCGCTGCTGGCGCAGGTCGGGCTCAAGGGCTTCGGCGACAAGCGACCGTGGCAGCTGTCTGGCGGCATGCTGCAGCGCGCGTCGCTGTGCCGTGCGCTCATTCACGACCCCGAGCTGCTGCTGCTCGACGAGCCGTTCGGCGCGCTCGACCAGTTCACGCGCGAGGAGCTGTGGGACATCATGCAGAAGCTCTGGATGGACCGCCGCCCGACCGTGCTGCTCGTCACGCACGACCTGCGCGAATCGGCGTATCTCGCCAACCGCATCTGCGTGATGAGTTCCCGGCCCGGCCGCATCCTCGAGACGCGCGACGTCGGCTTCGCCCGGCCGCGCACGCTGGAGAGCAGCTATGCGCCCGAGTTTGCGACGCTGGTGCAGCAGCTGCGCATGCGCATCGCCGATGCGCGCCGCGACGGCGACGCGACGCCGCCCGCTATGGTGTCCCGAGCCGAAGAGGTGGCCGCATGAACGCGCTCTCCCCGCTAATGCGCCAGCGCTCGCTGTCGGTCGCCGCCTTCGTCGGTTTTTTCCTGCTGTGGGAAGTGGTCTGCCTCGCATTCGGTATCTCCGACCTGATCCTGCCGCGGCCTAGCCAGATCGCCGCCGTGCTGATCGAGAAGATGCCGCTGCTCTGGCCCCATGCGCTGCAGACGCTCTACACGACCTTCGTCGGCTTCGCGTTCGGCGTGCTGGCGGGCATCGTGATCGGTGTCGGCATCGGCTCGTCGAAGCTGGCCTACGACGTGACCTATCCGTTGCTGGTCGGCTTCTCCAGCATTCCGAAAGTGGCGGTGGTGCCGCTGTTCGTGGTGTGGTTCGGCGCGGGCACGGTGCCGGCGATCCTGACTTCGATGGTGATCAGCATCTTCCCGGTGGTGGTCAACGTCGCGACCGGGTTGGCCAGCACCGAGCCCGAGCTGGAAGACGTGCTGCGCGTGCTCGGCGCCCGCAAGCGCGACATTCTCTGGAACGTCGGCCTGCCGCGCGCCATGCCCTATCTTTTCGCGTCGTTGAAGATCGCGATCACGTTGTCCTTCGTGGGCACTGTGCTGGCCGAAACGGTCGCATCCAACAAGGGCATCGGCACCGTGATGATGATCGCCAGCGGCAACTTCGACGTGCCGATGGTGTTCGCAGGCCTCTTTTTGCTGGCCGCGATGGGCGTCGCGCTGTATGCGCTGTCGTCGCTGGTCGAACAGCGCGTGACCGGCTGGTCGCAACGCAAGACCGACATGGCAATGGGTTGATCAAACGATGAAAGCTTCTATGAACCACCACCGTATTTCCCGCCGGGCCGCAGCGCTCGCAATCACTGCATTCGCCGCGTTCGCATCGCTCGCCGCATTGCCGGCTTCTGCGCAGGCTGTCACGCCGATCAAGTTCGTGCTCGA
>JAQGMX010000084.1 GCA_028292145.1 Variovorax sp. | reverse complement strand
CAAGCACTGGCATGGCGCCTCGCCTACGACAGCCATGACGCACCTCTCGGTCGCCGGAACGGTCGATGGCAAGAACGTGAACTGGATGGAAAAGGTCAGCGATGCGCAATACGCAGCACCTTAGTCGTTCTTCGCAGGCCGGCGCCAGCCTTGCGCTGGGGTTCGCCGCCCTGTTTGGCCAGGCAGACGCAACAGCACAAAGCACACCCGTCATGACCCAGACCCGAAGATCGGAATCCCTATCGGTGCGCCAGCAGGCCATCGTCCCGATTGCAGCATTCGGCGCTGCTGGCAACATGCCACGTCTCAATGCCGCGCTGAATCAGGGCCTCGATGTCGGATTGACGGTGAACGATTCGAAGGAAATCCTGGTCCAGCTCTATGCGTATGCCGGACTCCCGCGCAGCCTCAACGCACTCGGCGAGTTGATGAAGGTGATCGAAGCCCGAAAGCAACGCGGTCTCCAGGACGCGCAAGGTCAGCTCCCGAGTTGTGCGATTCCGCAGGGCGACGCGCTGCTGGCGGCCGGCACCGCCAACCAGACCCGGCTCGCAGGCGGCCTCGTGAAGGGCGCGTTGTTCGAATTCGCGCCAGCGATCGATGGCTACCTGAAGATGCACCTCTTCGGCGACATCTTCGAGCGGGACAACCTCGATTGGCAAAGCCGCGAAATTGCGACGGTTGCGATGCTGTCGTCCCTGCAGGGCGCTGAATCCCAAGTGCAATCGCACATGACCATCAGCATGAATGTCGGCATCACGGCCGGTCAGTTGACCCAGTTGACGCAGGTGTTGGCCGACCGCGTCGATGCAGAACCTGCGTGCAGGGCACGCGAGGCGCTCGCTCGCCAGCTGGCCGCGAAATCGAAATAGCGAGGACGCGAAAACAGCAGGAAATTCATGGCGACGACCCGCGTAGCAACACGAGGCCGGGTGGCAGTGCCTCGCCGAACACGCGGCGCTGGTCGGCTTCATCGAGCACCGTCACCTCGCGCACCATTGCAGCCCAGCTCGGCGCCGCACGGGCGGCTTGAAGCTGCTCGGCGATCCGCAGGCGCAGCGCCTCCGGCAGATCGCGTGCGCGATCGCCCGTGGCCCGTGTGATCTGGGCCACGGCGAAGGCTGCAGCCTCGTCGTGTGCCCAGTCGGGCGCGATGGCGGCGATCTGCGCAAGCCAGTCCTGTGCAATGTCGGGCGGCAGCACATGGTGCAGGCTGGCATAGAGCGGCTGGCGCGCACCCAGGCGGCCCAGCGCCCACCAGAGTTCGGCCGCGGCGCCTTGCTGCTGTCGTAGCGGCTGCAACCGCTGCAACCGCTGAAGTAGCCAGCCGCCGAATTGCACCTTGTCGGTCGGCCGGATGCGCTCGAACGAGGCCGCCATGCGCAGCAGCTCGTCGAGCGCCTGCATGCGCGGACCCTCGGGCGCGGCGATGTCGGTGCCGCCGGACGGCTGCAGGTAGTAGGCGATGACGTCGTAGACCATCTGCTGCTGCTCGGCATCCAGGCCGCCCGCGATGCGGCGCCACAGCGTCCACCATTCCGACCACTGCTGGTTGTCGTCGCTGTGCGCGATGCCGGGGCCGAACAATTCCCACATCCTTTCCATCCGCCAGCCGTCGAGCGGATCGCCAAAGCCCGGCCGCAGCGTGAAACCGACCAGGTTGAACCAGGTGCGCTCGTGCTGTGACGAGCGGCGGCGGCGCCTGGCGCCCTGCAGCAGCGCGCCGAACAACGTGCGCAGCAATGCTGCAGGCCAGGCGGCGCGTTCGCCGAGCAGGCGCTCGAGCCTGGCGCGCAGTTGGCGGACCTCCTTCGCGTCCACGTCCTGCTTCTTGCCGCCGTAGACGCGCGCGATGGCGGCCAGCGCCTCGGGCAGGCGCGGATGGGCGGCGACGGGTGCGTCCGCATCCGGCGCGGCTGCATCGCCGCGCAACTGGAATTCGAGTTTCCAGCGCTGCTGGCGCGCATCGGCCGCATCCACGGCCACGCACTGCATCTCCAGCGTGCCGACTTCGGTGATCTGGGCATCGAGCAGCACTTGTACCTCGCCGGCCGCCCCTGCCTTGGGCTCGAGCACCGTCGCAATGGGCGGAAGACGCTGCATGCCATCCTGCAACGCCACCAGATCGCCGGCGCGGTGCTGCAGATCGACGGCACTCGTGACAAGGTTGAAGCGCACCGGGCGGCCCAGGCGCAGGCTGAATCGCCGGGCTTCGAGCCGCACGGACTTGACTTCGGGAGTGCCATGCGGCAGCACGCAGACACCCTTGCCGTCCTCGAGCGCGAGGTAGTAGGCGCGCGCGGCGCCGCTGCGGATGCGCGGCGCACTGCCGGCGCGGGCAATGGCGTACGCGACCGCACCGCGCGCGACGGCTGCATCGAGGCGGGGCGCATCCAGCAGGCGTATCGGCGAAGCATCCGCTGGCTGCCAGGCGCGCAGCGTGGCCAGCAGACGCTCGCGCAGCGCCGGTGCGTGGAACACGCCGCCGTTGAGCAGCACCGTGTCGGGCAGGTCGCCTCCCTGGCGCTGCAGGAAAGTGGCGATGTGGCGCGTGATGGCGGCATCGGTGGCATAGGGCAGGCCGAATTCGACCAGGGCGCCGCGCGCGCGCCGGGGTTGGGCATCGGCCGCGACCTGCGGGAAGAAGCCGTCGACGAGCAGTTGATCCACGTCGGCTCGCATGAGGGTGGCCGAGCGTGCACCGCCGATCAGCCGGCTGCCGCTGCCTTGCAGCGTGACCGTGGTTTCCACCGGTCCGTTCGGCGCCAGCAGGCGCTCCTTGGCGCTGCGGCAGCGTTGGGTGAGTTGCGCCAGCTGGATCGCGCTTAGTTTCTGTCCCGGCTGCCCGCCCGACAGCCTCGGCTCGATCCAGCGTGCGAGCGCGAGGTCCATGTTGTCGCCGCCCAGCACGAGGTGGTCGCCCACGCCCGTGCGCGCGAGCTGCGGTCGGCCGGCTGCGTCCAGCGTGACATCGATCAGCGTGAGGTCGGTGGTGCCGCCGCCCACGTCGACCACGAGCAGGCGCCGTGTACCGGCGAGCTGTCGTGCCAAATCGGCGCGGTGGGTGAACACCCAGTCGTAGAACGCGGCCTGCGGCTCCTCGATCAGATGGACCGTGCCCAGGCCGGCCAGCGCGGCAGCGTGCAAGGTCAGCTGGCGCGCGCCTTCGTCGAACGAGGCCGGCACCGTGAGCACAGTGGGTTGCTGGGCGAGCGGCGCCTCGGGATGGGCCTGGTCCCAGGCCTGGCGCAGATGGCGCAGGTAGCTGGCGCTGGCCTCCAGTGGGGAGACCTTGGGCACCTCGTCCGGTGCGCCCCAGGGCAGGATGGCGGCTGTGCGGTCGACGGAAGGGTGGGACAGCCAGCTCTTGGCGCTGGCCACCAGCCGGCCTGGCGTCTGCTGGCCGAGTTCGCGCGCGAAGGCACCGAGGATGGCCGGCTCGGTTGACGGCCACGGCAACGGCAGGTCGGCCGCAGCGAGTGCGCCTTCGGCCGCATGGAAACGCAGCGAAGGCAGCAGGGGTCGTGGCGCGACTTCGCCGGCCGCGATGCTCTGCGGGACCTCGAAGACCTGAATGTCGTCCGCACCGACGGGCGCGAACGCCAGCACGGTGTGGGTCGTGCCCAGGTCGATGCCGATGCGGTAGGCGACCGCCATCACTGACATCACGCCTCGCGGACGTCGAACTCCACTTTCCAGTGCGCGCCGCCTGCTGCTTCGGCCAGCAATTCCAGGGTGCCGATCTCGGTCACGCGCGCCCGAAGCTGGACGGGTACGACTTCGCCCACTGCTCGGCCTTCGGCCGGCAGCGTGGCCTCGATCTGCGCGAGTTCCTGCAGTTCGTCGGACGACCAGAAATCCAGCAGCGTGCCGGGCCGGTCGTCGCGCCGCATGGACGACCCGAAGAAGCGGAAGCGCACCGATTCGCCAACGACGAGTCCCAGCTGCTGCGGCGGCAGCGGCGCCTCCGAGCCTTCCTCCATGCCGAAGGGCGCGACGCACAGCGCCTGCACGGGCGGCTCCAGTCCCGGCACGGCCGGCATGCTCGACTCGATGCCCACGTAATAGGCCTGGGCCGTGCCGCCTCGGATGCGGATGCCCTGGCCCTGACGCACCTGACCATAGTACGCGGCGCCGCGCGCCACCGCGTGGTCCATGTCGGCGCCTTGCAGCAGACGCGCGGTGGGCGCGCCGTCGGCAGCCAACCAGGCGTTGAGCGTGGACAGCACGCGCTCTGCCAGCAAGTCGGACTTGAAGACGCCGCCGTTGAACAGCACGGCCGTCGGGTGCAGGAAGCTCGCGCCTTCTGGCTGCGCGAAGCCCGCCAGTTGCGACGTGGCGCCGAGCTGCCGGCCCAGCAGCGCGGCCAGATGACGCGTGACGGCGGCATCCTGTGCGTAGGGCAGACCGATTTGGGTAAGGCCGGCGCGCGGGCGGCTGACGGGCCGTGCGTTGCTTTCCACGACGGGAAAGAAGCCTTCGAGCAGGAGGGATGTCAGCAGCTCGCGCTGCAACTCTGTCTTGATCGAGCTGCCGATCAGCTTGGAACCGCGGCTGGGCACGACCAGCGGCACGCTCTGCAGATCGGCGTCGCTGAGCAACTGCTCCTTGGCCAGCCGGCAGGCGTAGGTCAGCGCACGCATCTGCCAGGGGTCCAGCTGCTTGCCTTCGGCCGCCAGACCGCGTGCGACGCCATGCGCCAGCGCGAGGTCCATGTTGTCGCCACCCAGAAGGATGTGCTCGCCCACGGCCACGCGGTTGAGCTGCAGGTTGCCGGCTTCCTCGGTCACGGCGATCAGCGAGAAGTCGCTGGTGCCGCCGCCCACGTCGATGACCAGGATCACGTCGCCGACCTGGACCTGCTTGCGCCAATCTCCCGCGCTGCCGGCGATCCAGCTGTAAAGCGCGGCTTGGGGTTCTTCCAGCAGCGTGATGCCTTGGTAGCCGGCGGCCTGAGCGGCTTCGGCCGTCAATTCGCGCGCGGCCGGGTCGAACGACGCCGGAATGGTCACCGTAACGGCCTGCAGGTCGAACGGCGCCTCGGGATGGCGATGATTCCAGGCCTCGCGCAGGTGTTGCAGATAGTGCGTGCTGGCGGCCAGCGGCGAGATGCGCTCGACCTCGGCCGGCGCATCGGCCGGCAGGATGCCGGCGCGCCGGTCTACGCCGCCATGGCCGAGCCAGCTCTTGGCGCTGGAGATCAGGCGGATCGGCGTCAGCGCGCCGTGGCTGCGCGCCCACTCCCCGGTGATGCGTTCGGGCGCGGCATTCCAGGGCAGGGCCAGGTCGCCCGCGGCGAACTCGCTGGCGTGCGGCAGGTAGAGGAAGGAAGGCAGCAGGGCGAAATCCTGTACGGCGCCGGGACCGCTCTGCTGAGCGACCGGCAGGATCTCGGGCGCTGCGCCCTCGGTCTGCAGGTCGACCCAGGACAGTGCGCTGTGCGTGGTGCCCAGGTCGATGCCGATGGCGTATTTCGCCGTGCTCAAAGCTCCACCTCCGCCGGTGCGATCACGCGCGCGTCGTGTCCTTCGGTCAGCGCCGGCAGCCGCACGGCCGTGGCGCGCCAACCCTTGTGCTGCAGCGTACCCGGGAACGGCGGCTGGCCGACCACGTTGCCGGTCACGCGCACGGCGGCGGCATCGAAGCCCGCCGACAGCGTCAGGCGGCTGCCTTCTGCTTCGGTACGCACGGCCTCGAGGTCGAAAGTGTCCTTGAGCACCTTGCGTGCGCCGCCATGCAGCAGACGCGCAGCGCCGCCAACGTCGGCATCGGAGTAGGCCGCGATGTCTTCCTGGAGGAAATCGACGAAGCGCGCCTCGCGTTGGAGCAATGCAAGCAGCTGCAGGGCG
>JAQGMX010000080.1 GCA_028292145.1 Variovorax sp. | reverse complement strand
GAACAGCCCCCCGATTCCAAACGCGAGAGTGACCCACGCGGGCAATTGCTCCATTCAAGTCCCCTCGTCATCAAGTTCTGCGAGATGCAAAAAAAGGACATTGTCTACGCCCGTCCGACGGACAACTGCAGGGCTGGCTCTGGAAGAGCGGCGCTTTTCCGTGCAGGCATGCCTCGGACGTTTCCGCAGTCCCGTAATGCCCAGCGCAAGCGGCCCGGTAAACGGTGCTTTGGGGCACAGCTGCCTGATTGACACAGATGACCGCCAAGTCCGCTACTGCTTGCCTACCGAGTCGCCGAACCGCTTTACGCCAGTGGCGGGGTGAGGGCATGAATCGATCACGTGCCGCAGCGGCTAATACCGACGATGGGGAATCGTGCGTCAACACAGTGACAACGCATTTTTTCCGCTACCGTTCTGCAGCCTGAGCACTCCCAGGCTTGCAGTCGCGACGCTCCTATGTGGCTCCCAGCCTAAAATTCGGTGCGAGCCTCTAAGGCCGAATCCAAGCCTAAACCCTTGTTCTGCTTAGGCTTTAGTGTCCGCGTCCAGTTCAGATAGCGCTTGACAGCGGACATTTTTCATTTCAGCAGCAGAACTTCAGGCGATACCGGCACCGCCGGTGACGCCGAACACCTCCCCATTGATGAAGCTCCCCTCCTGGCTGGCAAGCAGCACATACACAGGCGCGATCTCCACCGGCTGGCCCGGCCGGCCGAACGGGCTCTCGGTGCCGAACTTCATCACCTTCTCTTCCGGCTGACCACCGGACGACTGGAGCGGCGTCCAGAACGGACCCGGCGCAACGACGTTGGCGCGCACGCCTTTTTCGAGCAATTGCTTGGCCAGCGCCTTGGTATAGGCAACGATGCCCGCCTTCGTCGTCGCGTAGTCCAGCAGGATGGCCGAAGGATCGTATGCCTGGATCGATGCTGTCGTGATGACCGACGCACCCGGCGGCAGATGCGGCACCGCAGCCTGCGCGATCCAGTGCATCGCATACAGATTGGTCTTCATCGTCTTGTCGAAATCGTCCGACGAAACCTCGGAAATGTCTTCGCGGTTCTGCTGCCGTCCTGCGTTGATGACTAGGATGTCGAGCCCGGCCAATTTCTCCACCGACTTCGCAACAAGTTCGCGGCACCATTGCTCGTCTGTGATATCGCCGGGCAAGTCGACAGCGGTGCGCCCTTCTGCCTCGATCAGCCGGATCACTTCCTGCGCATCGGCTTTCTCCGACGGCAGATAGGAAATGGCGACATCGGCGCCTTCGCGCGCGAAGGCAATGGCTGCGGCTCTGCCAATGCCGCTGTCGCCGCCGGTGATGAGCGCCTTGCGGCCTTTCAGCTTGCCCGAGCCGGTGTAGCTGGTTTCTCCGTGGTCGGGCACGGGGTCCATCCTGGATGCCTCGCCGGGCACTGATTGCGGCTGCCGGGGGAACGGCGGCTGGGGGTACTGGGTGCGTGGGTCTTGCATGGAAAGTCGTTCGGACATGGTGTTCTCCGGTGGGTTGGAAATTAGGAAAGAAATCAGGTGCAGCTGGTTCGTTCATTCAGAACGGACAGCGCCATGAGGTGAGCCAGATGACTGAGGCCCTGGGGCAGGTTGCCGAGAAAGTCCCCGGTCACAGGGTCGACCATTTCGGCCAGTACGCCGTGCCCTTGCGACAAAGCCGCTGTCAACCGGTCGTACCTGGCACGGGCGTCGGTGCGGTGACCGAGTTGAGCCCGTGCTGCCACCATCCAGAACGAACAGGCAAGGAAGCACCCCTCCTCCTGGTCCATGCCGCTGTAGCGGTAGTGGAAGGGGCCGGTACCGAGTTCGCGATCGATCGCATCCAGCGTCTGCTCGAGCCGCTCGCGACCGTCGAAGCCAAACCGCACTGCGAGCGCCAGAGATGCGTCGAGCTTGTCGCTGCCCGGATACATGACGAAGGCCTGTTTCGACGCCGACCAGCACTCCGCCTCGATCCAGTCCTTGATCCGCTCGCACTCCCGCGACCAGCGATCCCGGCAAGTGGTGGGCAACTGGCCTTGGTCGGCCAGTTCGACGGCGCGGGTCAGGGCCTGCCAGCAACTGCTCTTCGACATCGTGTAGTGCTGCTCCTCCTGCAACTCCCAGATGCCGGCGTCAGGCGTGCGCCAGCGATTGGCGCATTCATCGGCGAGATGGGAGAGCAGCTCTGCGCTGGCCGGGTCCAAGATGTTTCCGCCGCCGACGAAGCACGATGCCGTCTCGAAAATGTCGCCGTAGACGCCGTGCTGCCGCTGAGCGGTGGCCGCGTTGCCCGTGACGACCGGCTGCGACCCTCTATAGCCTGCGACGTCCAATTCCAGAACATCGGGAACTGCGCTGCCGTCGAGGGTGTAGACGACCCGGGTGCCGTGGTGGCGCAACTGGTTGAGCAGCCACGTCAAAGCAGCCTTCGCTTCGGCCTGCAGGCCGGCAGTCAGAAAAGCCTTGATCGTGTAGCCCGCATCGCGCACCCAGGCGTAGCGATATTCAAAGTTCTTGTCGCGTCCGATCGATTCGGGCAACGACGTCGTCGCAGCGGCGGCGATGGCGCCCGATGGCGAGTAAACAAGCAGCTTGAGCGCGAGTGCGCTGCGAATGAACGCAGCCCGGTCCGCCTTGTCTTCGCTCTCAAAGGAAACACCTTTGCACCAGACGCGCCATGCGTCATCGGAGATATCGATGCGTTCGTCGATCTCCTCGCTCGACGGTGCGACCAGGGGCTCGTCACGACCGGCGACGACTGCAACGATGCGCCGCTCGCCGGCGGAAACAACCAGCTCACCCGTCACTCCTTCGTCCGACCATTCGACGCGAACCTCCTCGCTGTGGATGAACAATGCCATCACCCGATCGACATGCATCACGACGCGGCCGCCGATCGTCGAGTGGTACGGGCTGACTGTGTTTCCACGGCGCCCCGGCTTCATCACCAGATTGAAACGGACGCTGCCGTCGAGGCCATCGACCCTGCGAGCCAGTTCTGCCCAGGGCAGGCGGCCGGCGGTGCCGCTGTTCAACGACTCGGTGAGCTTTGCACGCCCGTCGGGTGTCGTGAAGATCGTTTCCAGAACATTGCTGTCGTCCAGATAGCGCCGCTCGACCCCGAACGGCTCGTCAGGCTGGAGCAGAAATCGGCCGCCTTCTTCGGCGTCGAGCAGCCGGTCGAAGAATGGCTGCGAATCCATGTTTGGCACGCACCACCAGTCGATCGACCCGTCGGCACCCGAAAGAGCCACGGAGCGCCCGTCGCCCAACGCGCCATATTGCGCAAGCGGCAGGTAGCCGTCGGTGCGCAGGCCCAAACCGGACGCTCCATTCAGCACATGCGCCTGACTCGCCCTACGGGTTTGCATGCTTGATTTTTTCATCGGTTGTTGAAAATTCATGCTGCCCGGTCGCAAGTAGGTGACTACGGGAAAAGCGCTCGACCTACTGTAGGAAGGCCAGTGTGACCCTTCCGAGCGGTCAAGCGCGTCGATGACAT